>JAITOP010000329.1 GCA_031289895.1 Prevotellaceae bacterium | reverse complement strand
TAAATAAGGGAATAAGGGTATGTGCTACATATTTTCGGCTACTAAGGGAACTTTATATAAATAAGGGTTTTATATGTTTTTTATTTTTTTATGTCTAAATCGGTATTTTGGTAACTGTTTAGTATAAATTACAAAAATATTCAATGTTACATAAAATTTTAAAATACGTAATATGTGAGAAAATAAAAACAAATAATATCTGATTTACAAATAAATGCAAAAACATATTACGTATTTTTAGGCGGAGTCAGGGCTTAATAGAATTAGAAAATGAAATTTAAACAGCATCCAAGTATAAGCCACAAATAAAAAAATACAAAAAAACAGAAGGCTGTCTATTTTTTAGACAGCCTTTTGTTTTGCTTATTTTTATTATTTAATCTGTATTAATTGAAAATATATCTTATGCTAAATTGAATTTGATAGGTAGAGGTAAAACTTTCGTAATTCTTGAATGTTTTTGTCAAAACTTCATTGCTTACTTTCGGGAAAGTGTATGCTTTGGTTGAGGTATTATAACTCAAAATATTAGAAGCGTAAGCGGTTTTATAAAGTCCCCAGCTGCTCTTTAGCAAGTTTGGCAGGTTTTTAATATCTACGCCGAATTGGAGCGTATTTTTCTTGCCACCTATATTAAGATAGAAATCCTGAACAAACTTCACGTCTAATTGATGATGCCAAGGCATTAATGCGCCGCCGCGTTCTGTATATTGTCCTTTGCGACTGCTCAGATATTTGTCCTGTTCTATATATTTCCAAAAATCTTCTTTTTGTTCTGCTCCGGTGTATCCTGTTGCGTCAGCAAATGTCCAAGAATCTAATTCTTGGCGTGTTGCAGGTACGTAGAGCAAATTGTTTGCGCCGCCATCGCCTACAACATTTCCCATTGTATATGAAAAACGTGTATAAGAATATCCGCCTGCATATCCAAGTTGGCTGCCATCGTAAATGAAATATATGCCGGATGCAAAGTTTTTAGCATATTCTTTACGATAACCAATAGTTGCAACAATACGGTCGGGAGAAACATAACTGCCATAACCTAATTCGTGGTCATTAGAGCCGTTTACTCCAAAAGTATTGGTATTAAATGCCGATGTTACTTGGTCGCCTATACCATCGCTGTATGATTTTGCTTTCGAGCGAGTGTATGCAAACGATAAGTCAAGCCCAAAATCGAATTTTTTATGCAGTTGAGCGGTAATTGAATAATAATAGGATTCGTTTTCATCAAAATTTTCAATTACATAAGCATTATAACTACCGGTATAGCGTGTGTACTTTTTGCGTGTGTCTTTATCGTTGAGCGTAATTAGACCATTTTCTTTAATTCCTCTATTGGTAACAACAACAGGATTTATATCTGCATTATAAATTCCTTCCAATGTAAAATCAATACCTCCGGGTAGTTTTGCATCAAACGCTAATGATGTTTTCCATGTTGAAGGCATTTCTAAATCTTTACTAAGAATTGTCGGTGATGTAGGTGCTATTGGAACAGTCGGTCTAAAACTACCTCCATAAAGGTCATTCAAAATATCGTTTAAATTGGTATGAAAATCGGGTTGTACACCACTTGCTGCTGCAGTAGTATTATAGAAATACTGCGTTTGTCCTACGTTTGAATTTCCAACAACCGAAACAAGCCATACGTATGGTAAACGTCCTGTAAATAAACCTGTTCCTCCACGTATTACATATTTACGTTCTCCTGTCAAGTCCCAATTGAAACCAACACGCGGCGAAACTTCCCATTTTGCTTCGGGCAGTTGTGCGGTAGAATAGTGTGTGCCGCCAAAATCCAAATCTGCATACGCTTGATTGAAGTTGGTTCTTTGTATAGAAGGATAAGAAGGTAATTCAAAGCGGACACCTGCGGTAAGACGGAAATTTTTTGAAAGGTTAATTTGGTCTTGAAAATATACAGAATATTGTTTGAATGCAAGTGTTGATTGGAATTGCGATAAATCAGCCGCATTTGAGTGAGTGATACCGAATGCCGATGGTTTTGCTCCATTGATAAAATCGTCCATCGAGGCAAAAACATAATATCCGTTACCTCCTTGTTGATAACCGTTTATTGCTTTTTGATATTCGTACTGAATTCCTGCCGTCAAATTGTGTAAGCCCCAATTCCATGTTAATTCATCGGTAGCAACATAAGTATCAACCACGCGGAGATTGCCTGCTGTAAAAGGGTCGGGACCAAACGACATATACGCTGCGCCATCTTTCAAAATATCAACTGTTGGGAATGCGCCTCCTACATACGAGCGTGGTTCATCTTGAAGTGAATATGTGAAACGAAACATATTGTTTATGCGTCCTATACTTGAGTTCAATTCTGCTGCTATTGACGAAAAGTTTTGTTCTTGAAAATAACGTGAACTTTCAAAATACATTGAATAGTTTGAAGTACGTCCGTAACCTGTACCTATACTTAAACCTGAATTTCCCGGATATATTTGAGCTGCTGTAAGCGGGCTAACCGAACTTGATGGAGAACTGATATATTTAGTAGCCGTATGTGAATATCTAACGTTCAGTTTATTGTTTTTGTCAATATTCCAATCGACACGTCCCATTAAGCGCAGTGAAGGTGTTTCGCTCGGATAACCTGAAATACGTCCCGGGTCATAACCATAGGTCGTTGCCAAATGGTTTTTTATTCTGTCAACATCGCTTTGTAACGGACGAATAACGCCG
This sequence comes from Prevotellaceae bacterium, assembly GCA_031289895.1. Taxonomy (GTDB): domain Bacteria; phylum Bacteroidota; class Bacteroidia; order Bacteroidales; family UBA932; genus JAIRKV01. The sequence continues at coordinate 1,692 of JAITOP010000329.1, read as the reverse complement.
TTTTGTCCATAAGCCTCGCTTTCGTTCTGACGAAGTATGAAAGATGGTCCCGGACTAACATTGTCTTCATATTCGGCATTCAAGAAGAAGAACAATTTATTTTTAATAATAGGTCCTCCTACACTTACACCGAAAGTGTTGTATTTTGTTTCTTGTTTTGTCAATTCATAATCGCCTACTTTGCTTCCTTGAAATTTATCATTTCTAAGATAAGTATATACACTTCCTTTAATTTCGTTGTCGCCCGAGCGCGTAACAGCATTGATAGCACCACCGACAAAACCACTCTGGCGCACATCGTATGGAGTAATTGAAATAGTCAATTGTTCCAAAGCATCCAATGATATTGGCGCGCCGCTTGCCGGAAGGTTAGCGCCTATACCGAAAGCATTGTTGAAAGCAGCACCATCGACCGTAACAAACGATTGACGATAGTTACCACCACCAACAGCAAAACCATTACTCGTTGTGTTAGATTGTGGCGAAAGTCGCATCAAATCGTTCATACTACGCGAGATAGTCGGTGTAGAGGTAACTTCGTTACGGCTTATATTCGTAATTGTACCTGCGTTGTTTGTTCGCATATTGGATGTCTTCGATTCGGCTACAACTACAGCTTCTTGCAGTTCTATCGATTCTTCATTTAATTTAGCATCCAAAATAAAATTACTTTCCAAAGCCAATTCAATGTCATTAACAACATAGGTTTTGTACCCTATCACCGAAATTTCCACCGAATAAGGACCGCCCGGGCGCATACCTGAAATAAAATAATTTCCGCCTTTCTGGGCATTGTTGTAATAAACAGTACCGGAAGGTACGTGCGTAGCCTTTACAGTTGCTCCTTCAAGAGCCTCACCTTTAGTGTCTTTTACCGTTCCGCTAAGCGAACTTGTTGTTACCTGAGCAGAAACAAACGTAATTGTTCCTATGAAAATAGTAACAAACGTCAATAATTTAATAATTTTTTTCATACAATTTTCTTTTGTTTTTTGATTTTATTAATTGTTTGTGTGTTTTTAATATTTATAATCGCACGCAAAATTACAATAAAAACAATTATTTGCTAAGGGCAAAATAACCGTATTTGGTTTACAAGGCATAATATATTTGTGTAAATCATTTGTTTGTGAATGTTTGCCGTTTACATCAACAGTTTTCAAAAGTTATTAACAGTTAAAATATGATAAGTTATAAGTCGTAAATCGTAAGTTATAAGTTGTTAGTTGTTAGTCGTAAGTTGTTAGTTGTTAGTTTGTTTTTGCTTGGATGTTTATTTGAAAAAATCTTAAGATGCTTAAGTAACTTAAGATTCTTAAGTATCTTAAGAACTTGACAACTTGATAAACTTGCTAACTTACATAAATAATAAAAGACTGCAAAAAATGCAGCCTTTTACATTATTATATATATATTCAAATTAGTTTATCAATTCTGCAAGTTTATCTTTTAGTGCTTGTCCGCGAAGATTTTTTTCAATAATAATTCCTTGCGGGTCAATCAATACCGTATGCGGAATACTGCGCACGTTATATAGTTTTGCTCCTTCGCTTTGCCAGAATTTTACATCCGACATTTGCACCCAAGTAATTCCTAATTCTTCGATTCCGCTCAACCATTTATCTTTTTCTTTGTCGAACGATACGCCTACGATTTCAAAATTTTTATCTTTGTATTGTGCATACACTTCAA
>JAITOP010000319.1 GCA_031289895.1 Prevotellaceae bacterium | reverse complement strand
AAATGTGTACTTTTGCAGCTAAATTAAATATAAAATACGTGGTTTCATTAGATAATATAACTGTTTCATTCGGCGGATTTACATTGATTGATAACATTTCGATAATGATAAATTCACGCGACCGTATTGGTCTTGTGGGCAAAAACGGCGCGGGAAAATCAACTTTATTGAAAATACTTATGCGTTTGCAAAATCCGTCTTCGGGATTTGTGTCGTGTCCTGCCGATGTCAGCATAGGATATTTGCCGCAACAAATGCCGCACTACGACCATCTTTCGGTGTACGACGAGGTGATGAAAGCTTTTGATATTCTGCAAAATATCGAAAAACAAATTGCAAATCTCACTCACGATTTATTGAAATATGATGATTATAATTCGGCTGAATATCTGAAAACTATTGAAAAACTTAACGAGGCTAACGATTTATATAACATTCACGGCGGCGAAAATCGTGAGGCTAATATCGAATTAACTTTATTGGGACTTGGTTTTAAGCGAACCGATTTTCAAAGAAAAACATCTGAATTTAGCGGCGGCTGGCGCATGAGAATTGAACTTGCTAAAATACTGCTGCGGCGTCCCGATTTGATTTTGCTTGATGAGCCTACAAATCATCTTGACATCGAATCTATACAATGGCTCGAAGATTATTTGAAAACCTTTGATGGCGCTTTGGTTTTGATTTCGCACGACCGCGCATTTTTGAACAATGTAACCACCAGAACTATTGAAATTTCGTTAGGAAAAATATACGATTACAAAGTGTCGTATTCGCAATTTGTGCAGTTGCGTAAAGAACGCCGCGAACAACAAACGGCAGCATATCAAAATCAGCAAAAACTGATTGAAGATACACAGGATTTTATCAATAAATTCAGATACAAACCTACAAAATCAAATCAGGTGCAATCGCGTATTAAACAACTCGAAAAGCTTGAAATTATTGAAGTTGACGATGAAGATAATTCGGCATTGCATATAAAATTTCCGTCTGCGCCGCGCTCGGGACAAGTTGTTTTTGAAGCAAAAAATGTTGGTAAACAATTTGGAAATACGGTTGTTTTTAATGATGTTAATTTGAAAATTGAGCGTGGAAACCGCATTGCATTTGTTGGTCGCAATGGCGAAGGAAAAACAACAATGGCGCGGATAATCACAGGCGAACTGCCTTACGAACACGGCGATGCAAAAACAGGATATAACGTAAATCTCGGATATTTTGCGCAAAATCAAGATACGATTATGGATAACGATGCCACCGTTTTTGACACTCTCGACCGCATTGCAGTTGGCGATGTGCGTACAAAATTGCGCGATATTCTCGGCGCATTTCTGTTCAGAGGCGATGATGTTGACAAAAAAGTGAAAGTGCTTTCGGGCGGCGAACGTTCGCGGCTTGCAATGGCAAAATTATTAATTGAACCGTACAATTTTCTTGTACTCGATGAGCCTACAAATCACATGGATATGCGCTCGAAAGATATTCTGAAAGAGGCTTTGCTGAAATACGACGGAACGCTTTTGGTGGTGTCGCACGACCGTGAATTTCTTGATGGTTTGGTCGATAAAATTTATGAATTTAGAAATCAAAAAGTAAAAGAATATCTTGGCGGAGTTTATTATTTTTTGCAACGCCGAAAGATTGAAAATATCAGCGAAATAGAGAGAAAAAATGATGTCGCTGTAGTTCAAAAAAACAAATCGGCAACAGGAAAAGATGAATATCTGAAGAAAAAAGAAAGCGAAAAAATATTGAGAAAAATACAAACATCTATCGAAAAAATTGAGAAACAAATTGACGAAACAGAATCGGCAATCGCAGAATGGGACAGAAAACTTGCCGACCCCAAAACTCATAATCTCAACACTAATGACAGTAATATTTTTGAAGAATATAATTCGCTGAAATCGGAACTTGCAAAACAAATGCGCGAGTGGGAAAAACTTAATTATGAACTTGAAATAATTAATAATGATTAATGTGATTAATGTGATTAATGTGAAAATGTGAAAATGTGATTAATTGCGACCAGCGATTGAATAGCGGTTAGTGGTTAATAATGGTAGATAAAATAAATATTACAAATATTAAAAAAGATGAATATTACAAACTTTACAAACTTTACAAACTTTACAAACTTTATGAGCTTTAAAAACTTTATGAACTTTAAAAACTTTAAAAACTAAAAGAAATGGAAAATATAATTTTTGGTACTCGCCCTGTGATTGAGGCGATTGAAACAGGTAAAAAAATTGAAAAAATTTATCTGAAACAAAATTCGGAAGGCGAAATGTTTTATCAGTTAACACGATTGGCAAAGCAGAATGACATTGTTATACAATGGGTGCCGATAGAACGCCTAAATCGGTTTACGCAAAAAAATCATCAGGGAGTTGTTGCCGTTTGTTCTATTATCGAACTTGCTGATTTTGAGCCTACAATGGAAAATATAATAAATGACACAGAAAATCCGCTTGTGATAATTCTTGACGGAGTAACAGATGTGCGAAATTTCGGAGCAATTGCGCGTTCGGCTGAATGTGCCGGAGCGCAGGCTGTGATTATGCCGGCAAAAGGAGCAGCACCAATTAATGCCGATGCAATTAAAACATCGTGCGGAGCTTTAAATATGATTCCGGTGAGTAAAGTTCCGAATTTGAAAACGGCAATTTTTTATTTGAAATCGTTAGGGTTTCAGATTGTTGCAGCAACCGAAAAAGCCGAAAAATTATATTATGATATAGATTACGTAAAACCAACAGCAATAATAATGGGAGCGGAGGATATAGGAATTTCGCACACCAATCTAAGCCTTTGCGACGAGCAAGTGAAAATTCCTATCAGCGGAAAAATAAATTCACTGAATGTATCGGCAGCAGCAAGCATTTTAATGTTTGAATCTGTAAGGCAAAAAACAATAAAAGCAAATAATTTGTAATTTTAAGAAATTATTATTTGTTATTTGTAGTTAAATGCGATTATGTTTGA
>JAITOP010000269.1 GCA_031289895.1 Prevotellaceae bacterium | reverse complement strand
AAAAAAAATAAGATTATGGATAAAAGAGATGCTATGATATTAGCGCAACAATATGTAAATGTTGTTAGTGAAAAATATATGCTTGTACGCGCATTGGTTTTTGGCTCGTATGCAAAGGGAACTCCCCATGCTGATAGTGATATTGATATAGCGGTAGTTATTAAAAATATTGATAATCTTTTTGATATACAAGTTGACCTTATGCAACTTCGCGAAGATAGAGACTTAATAATTGAACCTCATGTTTTTCGTGAAAAAGATTTCAATACCGACGACCCCTTAGTTCACGAAATATTACAGGCTGGCGTGGATTTGAATGTTTAATTAATAGCGAAAGTGTATAAAAATTTAAAATTTTGTCTTTTCTATTCAAATTTTTATTACTTTTGCAACCGATTTCAAAAATGGTGAGGATAGCTCAGTAGGTTAGAGCATCGGATTGTGGTTCCGAGGGTCGTGGGTTCGAGCCCCATTCTTCACCCTAAGTTTTTGCGAAAAAGCAATTGAGATAAACTATTTTATTTATTTTTGATTGCTTTTATTTTTTCATATTTTTATCTTTAAATATAATCTACGATATAATTCATTAAAATTATAATCATCACCCATCCTATCAAATCCTTTACTTTTCAATTCAGCAATTTTATTAAAAATATCTATCGAATGAGGAACTTCGCTTTCAAAAATACAATCAAAAACAATCCAAGAGTTGTCCGTATAGGTATTATGTAATTCTATAAATTTGTCTTTTATATGATTATCTAATTCGTCTTCTGTATCATGTTCAAATACATCAATAACTCGACCACCATCATTAGAATCAAATATTACAATAGTTCTTTCTTTGTATTTTTTAGCAAATCTTTTATCAAATTCATTTAATATCTCAATAAATTCATCCGGCAATTTATCACAAACAAAATTAAGTATTTCATTAGGGATAACTTTGTAATATGCTGATGCTATTCCTCCTGTAACACATGCAATAGTATCGCTATCGCCGCCAATTGAAATAGCAAGTCGTATGGCATTTTCAAAATCGGTACTTTCTAAAAACGCAACAATAGCCTGAGGAACAGAACCTTGACACGAAACATCAAATGTATATCTTGGTCGTATATCATCAAGAGAGAAATCGAGATTGTATAAAAATGTTTCGGATAGATATTTTTTTATTTCCTGTTTTGTCTTTCCTTGTCGCGCTAAAAACACAGCAGCAGCAACAGCCTGAGCGCCTTTTATTCCTTCCGGATGATTATGTGTTACTTCTGCTGTTTGTTTTGCTACTTCAATAACCTGCTCTAAATTGTTGCAGGCAAAACCAACCGCGCTGACTCTCATTGCCGAACCATTTCCATAACTATGATATGGCTGCGGATTTCGACTATCCAACCACACTCTAAATCTGCCTCCATAACCACGACCTCTGTTTCTGTTGCCATATTCCCAAATCGTTTTTGCAAAATCTTTATTGTTGAGTAAACTATCTGCAACGGCGACAGTTAATACCGTATCATCTGTAAATCTTGATTTTTCTGAAAATAAAGCAAATTCCGTTGTTTTTACGTTGTGCCATTCATAAACCGAACCTATTATGTCTCCTGCAATTGCGCCAATAATTGTATTAGAAATATTTTTAATTTTATTCGTTTTTTGATTTTCCGATTGTTTACAACTTTGCTTTTTCAGTATCTGTAAGGTTTTATCATCAAATTTTCCATCAAAAAATTTATTTAAAACCTGTTGAAATACCTGATTTGTATTTTCTGTTTGCGAAAACAGCGTCATCGACGATTGGAGTTTCAGATTGTCGGGAAAGCCAAAAATTGAATACGCATCATTATTATCAAGTTTTAGCAATTCGTTTGATATTTCAGTCAATCTCGTTCCCAATATTTCATGATTAAGATACATTTGGGCTTCATTTATATCTTTTATTGCATAATATTTTGAAATTTCACTTCGTCCTAAACCTATAATTTGCGGAAAAATATACCACATCCAATGACTTTCTTTTTTACCGTTTTTAATTTCATCCAATGCAATAAAATATTTTTCTCGTTGCGACTCAACGAATTTATCTGATTTATTTTTCATAGTTATATTATTTTTTCAATAATATTTTTTAAGATAAAACGCTTATTTTTTCCAAAATTTTGATATAAATGATTCTTCTTTCGAAAACATTTTGTTTTTCAGATTTTCGTTTCGCAGCAAGGTTACGTAATCTTTGTTTTGCAAAATTTGTTCATCAATCAATCGCAGTTGCTCGCGCGAATGTACTCCTGTGCCAACTAAATCGTATGTTTTGGCGCGAAGTAAATTTTCTGCCGCCACAACAACATCTTCGCCGAAATATCCGGCCATATCTATTAAATTTAATTGAAACAAACATCCCTGTCCTTTCAAATCGGCAATCATTTTCCAATCGTAGCGCAGATAATGATGCAATTCGGGATGCGCAATAATGGGTTTATAACCTTTTGCACAAAGTTTTTTTATGATATCATTCAGATTATCGGGTTTGTTGCGCAAAGGCAACTCAATAAGCACGTGCGATTCGGGATATGTAAGAAGTTTTTCGTTATCTATTAAATCGCTAAAACCTTCGTCAACATAATATTCGGCAACAACTTCAAGCGTTACTTTTATTTTGTTTTCGATAATTTGTTTTTTAAAAACTTCGCCGCGTTCAAGTATTGATTGATGCGTGTTGGATGGTCGCGTCAATCGCACGTGTGGCGTTACATACACAGTATTCACATCGTAATACTGAAAATATTTAATTACTTCCAGCGCCTGATTTGTAAATTCAGGGTCGCAGCCTATTGTAGGCAAAATATGACAATGAACCTCAGTGTCAATATTTAGTTTATTTCGTGAAAACGGATTACTCATAATAATGTCTTTATAATGTTTTCACAAAATTACGATTTTTTTTTGATTTTTGTGATTTTTGTGTTTATAAATATGAAAAAATAAACAAAAAACATACGAAAAATCAAATATAAATTCCAAAAAACTGCTGTAGCAATTATAAAAAAACAACAAGCTGTCAAATAATTTCGGCAGCCTGTTGTTTACTGAATCAAAGTTTTTAAAGTTATAAAGTTTTTAAAGTTATAAAGTTTTTAAAGTTATAAAGTTTTTAAAGTTATAAAGTTTATAAAGACCTAATCAACAATAATCAATCATTTAACTTTTCTAACTTCTTAACTTCTTGCTTCTTGTCTCTTTTTCACTTAAAATTTTCCGCGAAAAATCCCAGCATACATTTATACAAATCCATTCTGTTTTCTTCGTGTCCATATCCGTGACCTTCGTTGTATTTTACCATGTAAGGTACGTCGAAACCTTTTTCGCGCAATTTTACAACAATCTGGTCTGATTCATTGATATTTACGCGCGGGTCGTTTGCTCCCTGCACTACAAATAATGGTTTTTTGATTTTGTCGATATGGAATATCGGCGATGCTTCTTTTGCAATTTCTGCTTCGGCGGGGTCGTCAATATCATACCATATTTCTTTCACCATTTTTTTGAGAGGTTTCCAATATTCGGGAAACGATTCGAAAAACGTGAAAATGCTTGATACGCCTACATAATCTACGCCGCAAGAATACAAATCGGGTGTTTTTATCAAGCCCATAAGCGTGGCATATCCGCCGTGACTTCCGCCGTAAATTGCAATTTTATCTTTATCAACCCAGCCTTGCGATATAACGTATTTTACGCCGTCTTCAACATCGTCCATCACTTTGCGTCCGATTTGTTTGAATCCTGCACGCAAAAATTCTTTTCCATATCCGCCCGAAATTCTGAAATTTACTTGCAACGTAGCATATCCGCGACTTGCAAACAGTTGTGTTTCAGGATTAAATCCCCATGAATCGCGAATGGTCTGTGGTCCGCCGTGAGGATTAACTATCAACGGAACTTTTTTGCCTTCCAATGCTGCTTTGGGCAATGTGATATATCCGTGAATTGTAAGCCCATCGCGGCTTTTGAAGGTTATCGGACGCATTTCTGCCATATCTTCTTCTTTAAGTTGCGGCATCAAATCGTATAACAAAGTAATTTCTTTTGTTTTCACATCGTATTGATAATATGTACCGTATAATTTATCGCTTTGAACTATAAGGAGAAAAGTATTTTCGTCGTCGTCATAATCTACAATTCCAAATTCTTTGCCTTTAAATTGCTTTTCCATACGTTGATACAAATCTTTGTAAAAATCGCTCACCGGAATTATTACACTTTTTTCGCCATCGTAAGAAAAATAATCAATTTCGTAATTGCGTTTGCGCGATACCGACATATTTGATACATCAAAATCGGGATTTGAAAATATTTCTTTTACTGTTTTATCGTTTTTAAAATCGTATAATATGATATGGGTTTTATCGCTGTCGAGATTTGTTACAACGTAGGCTTCGTCTTTGTTTGCCGAAGTATAACTGAATTTTATAATTCCGAATGAATCGTCCCATTTCGTGCGTTTCACTAATTTAAATTCGCCTGTTGCCAAATCTTTATAATATAATTCCGCTTCGATACCATTCACTATTTTTGTGTAAGCTCGCAATTCGCCATCTTTGTCGAAATCAAAACCTTGTATCGGATTTTCAATATCTTTATTTTCAAACAACTGCACCATTTCGCCTGTAACAATATTAAGTTTATATGGTTCAGAAACCTGTTTGTTGTTTTTGTTCATTTCAATAATTATATAATCTTTTTGGTCTTTCAACATATTCACAACCGTTGCTCTTACGTCTTCAAAAGGCGTTAAATCAATATTGTTTGTTCCATCAACATTTAAGGCGTAGATATGATAATTTTCGTTGCCGCCTTTGTCCATCATATAACACAGGCGCTCGTCGTTTATCCATCCGTAACCGCGAATAAGTTCATCTTTTTCTTCAAGAATACGTTGTACTTTGCCCGTAGCCGTTTCTTTCACATACACATGTCGTTTGTTGTTTTCATCTTTTTCGCGATACGACATATATTTTCCGTTTGGCGAAAGTTGAAATTCGGATGCTTTCGGTCGCGAAAAATAATCTTCAACTTTGTATTTAAAATTGCCTTTATCGTAAGTCTCTAATTTTTTGAGTGTTTCGTCAGACGAAGGCAGCGAAACATCGCCGGGCAATTTGCTTTCAAATTTGGTTAAATTCAACGGCAAAGACATTCCGCCCTGCTCAAAATTTCCTTCGATATTTTCGCCTGAAAGTACGCCTTTGTACGATAATTGCATTTGCGAAGATAATATTGCGATATTATTATCTTCAAATTTCACTGTTTCAACAGGTATTCCCGATGCGCCTTGCAGTGGAATATCCATTGTTGCCGAATAAGTTCCGTTGTTTTCACCGATATGGAAAATAATTTCCAAATCCATTCCCTGTACACTTAATGTACCTTTCCAATCGCCTGTTATTTGTGCGTTTGCTGTCATAATTGTTAGTAATAAACTTACTGTTAATAATACTTTTTTTGCTTTCATAATAATTTAATTATTAATGTTTAATGTTTAATGATAAATGATTAATTGTCATTGTTAATTCTTAATTTTTAATTCTTAATTCTAAATTCTAATATGTCTCCCGGTTGACAGTCAAGTTCCTTGCACAAAGCGTCTAAAGTGTTAAATCTAATTGCTTTTGCTTTTCCTGTTTTCAAAATCGAGAGGTTTGCGGGAGTGATATCTATTCGCTGCGAAAGTTCGTTTAACGATATTTTTCGCTTTGCCATCATTACATCTAAATTTACAATAATTGCCATCGTCTGATTATTAAATAGTTAAATCTTGTTCTTCTTTTATAACCGTTGTGTATTTCAAAATTTCGGAAAGTACAAGTACAACCAATCCGATAAAAAGCAACGGATAATTAAATGCGCCTACGTAAGCCGTATAATCTTTTATCTGCAAATACGCATTTGTTAATAGTGCCATCGAAAAGTCATTGTAAAGTATTATAACAAATATAGTTAACAAAATAAATGCAACTTTTCGTATTCGTTTTATATTTAGTATGCTGTAAAATTCGTTTTTGGTAATTGATTTCATTATTTTGTAAACAACAAACGGAAGATATATGAAAAGCCCTAAAAGAATAAATGTTAATATTCGTGCTATTATGCCCACTATTGTTACATAAGCAGGAATTTGTTCGGGTGTATTATCCATATATACAAATACTTGCCTGAATTCGAGGTAAGCGTCTTTACCTGTTTTTTCGTTTAAAACGGTTGTTGGAAAAGTTACAGACCCGTTAACAGGAGTCATAAAACCGCCGCAGATTTGAAAATCAAAGTCGTTCTTCTGACCTTTGTTATAGCCTATTTCAAACCCTGCTACTGCGTATCTGCCTACTTCAAAAACGCTGTGTATAAAAAAGATAACATATACAACAGCCAGAACAAAACTGTAAATTTTTAATTTTTTATTCATACTTTTTATTTTTTTTATTAATAAATTCTGTTTATTGATATATAAATTATGTATTTCAATATTTATTTATCGTTTTTTGATATGCAAAGATATATATTTTTTTTCATATAAATTATAAAAAGTGTTAAAAAATCAATTACAAATTACGAAATTACGAAATTACGATTTACGATTTACGATTTTGTTGAATATAAAAAAATCCCATTAGAGATTGTATGTTGGTAGATATGTACAAATATCCCCATTGTTCGACCCCATTCGGGGTCGTATGTGGTGTGGACATTCGTTTTTTATAAACGTTTGAATCCTTCGGATTCAGTCCATATTTTATAGGTTGTTTATTTTTATCACTAAGGATTTCATATAGAGAGAAGAATTGAAGAATTGAAAATTATTCGTAATTCAACTTTTGCAAGACAAAAATTTGCGATATATTAAACCTGATTTTTCAACAAAACAACCTCAGTAGCAATATATTGAAAAAAAGCAACAACCTCATTACCTCATTGGAATGTTTGGAATATCAAAATTTAATGTGAATGAGGTAATGAGGTAATGAGGTTTTGGATGGATTAATTTTAGGCTACTGAGGTTGTCTTGTTAGAAAAATTAGGTTTAAATGAGGTTAATAACTAAAATAATTATAATAAGCATATTGCGAAAAAAATGCAAATCATAAATATATTTTAAAATCAATGATGTAACAAACTTGCGAAAGTTGAATTTATAATTTCGTAATTCGTAACTTCGTAACTTCGTAATTTCGTAATTCGTAATTGATTTATCAATCCAACGATTGCCCAATGTTTGATGATACGTCTGTCATTTTTTTGAGTTGTGTGGGATTTAATTCAGCAAAAAAGCAATTTATCGGATTAATTAATTTGTTGTTTTTCCAAACTTCGTAATGCAAATGCGGAAATATCGACAGCCCCGTATCGCCCGACAATGCTATGATTTTGCCTCGTTTTACTTTTGCGCCTTTGCTAACCAAAGGTTTTGAAAGATGTGCATAAACCGTTTTATATCCGTTGCCGTGATTGATAGAAATTGCTATACCTTTTTCTGCATCATCTATAATATTTTCAACAATTCCGTCGGCTGTTGCAATAACTTTTGTATATGATGAAACGGTGTAATCTATGCCCGTGTGCATTTTCGAAATACGATAAAAAGGGTGTATTTTCATTCCTACCGATACGCTGTTATATTTTAAATCTTTATTTTCTACCGGTTGTATTGCGGGTATATTTTTAAATTTTTCTTTATCGTCGTTAATTTTTGAGAGTGTGTTTTCTATTTTTGTTTTGTTTTTCCGCACACGTGATGTGAGTTGACTTATAATAGATGATGTCATATTTACAACATCATAATTTTCCATGATACTTATCATGCTTATTTTTTCAATTTCGGATGTTCCGCTCAATTCTATCGGATTGGTTTTAAATATTGAGCGATGTATTATTGTGTCTTGTTGTTTTAAATGTTCAAGAACCAGTTTTGTTTTCGAAAGATTTGTGTTCAGCGAGTCGTATGCCGATTCAAGATATTCATATTCTGCTTTAAGCTGTTTTTCCTGACCGGTATCAAAAAGTAAAGAAAAAACAAAATAATAAATAGCAGCAAGCACAAGTGATGAAATAAAATAAGTAATGCAATTACGAAATATTCGTTTTGCTTTTTTAATTTTTTTATATGTCAACGATGTTTCATCGTATTTCCATTCGTTCATTTTATTTCGTTTTTTGTTATTTACAACATTACCATAATTTATCTCTGTGAATCATTTATAAAAAATTTTCGTGGATTCAATGCTTTGTTATAAAGTTGTACTTCATAATGCAAATGTGGTCCTGATGACACTCCTGTATCGCCCGATAAAGCAATTTGGTCTCCGCGTTTTATTTGTTGTCCGGCTGTTACAAGTGTTTTCGACAAGTGGGCATAACGTGTTATATATCCATATCCGTGGTCAACATCAATTACATTACCGTACGAACTCGAAAATGCTACTCTCGAAACAACGCCATCGCCTGTAACATAAATGGGTGTGCCTACACTTGTACCAAAATCCAATCCCGAATGCATACGAGAATCTTTATATACAGGATGAACATTGCGCCAGCCAAATTCACCGTAACTTCTTACTTTCTTTAAATCAATAGGCGGTATCGAAGGCATACACAAAATCAGTTTTTCCATATCAAAAGCATAATGCGAAATTACATCAAACGATTTTGACTGTATGTAAACTTTGCGGCGAAATTTATCAAGACTTTCGAATGTTTTATTAAAATCGCTCAGCAAACTTTCTTTTCTTATTTCCGTATTTTTTCGTCCCGCAGCGTACGATACTTTGTTTAATCCGAAAATTGTGCGATAAATATTTTGGTCTCTATTGTTAATTTCTGTTACAGCTTTATCTGCATTTTCAATATCTTTTAACAGAAGGTCGTATTTTAATTTTATGTTTGTTGTTTGAGCTTTTAAAAGCATGATTTTAGGGCTTTCAAAGAAACGCGAATATATTTCGGCATATATAAAAAATAAAACTATTGACACCAAAAACAAGACTATTAGTCGTTGTGTTTTTCGGCGCAAAGGGATTTTGATTATTTCAAAATCTAAACTTTCTGTATTTAATTTGTACTTTTGCCGTGGCATTTTACAAAAAATGAATGAAAACTTGGTAAAGTTCAGTAAAAAAATTTAATTTTACAAATATTTTAACATAATTAAAAACAATATTATTGTTTAATGTACTAATAAATAAAAGATTTTGGATATGAATTCTAATGAAATAAGGAAAAGTTTTTTAGACTTTTTTAAGTCAAAACAACATACTGTCGTGCCTTCTGCGCCAATGGTTGTAACTAATGACCCTACGTTAATGTTTACTAATGCGGGGATGAATCAATTTAAAGATATTTTTCTCGGAAATGCGCCTGCAAAAAACAAACGTGTCGCCGACACTCAAAAATGTTTGCGGGTTTCGGGTAAACACAACGATTTGGAAGAAGTCGGACATGATACATATCATCACACAATGTTTGAAATGCTTGGGAATTGGAGTTTTGGCGACTATTTCAAAAAAGAAGCAATAGAATGGGCGTGGGAATTGCTTGTTGATGTTTACAAATTAAATCCCAACCGACTTTATGCAACCGTTTGCGAAGGCAGCCCCGACGACGGCATCGCAGCAGATGATGAAGCATCAAAATACTGGGAAAAATTTCTTCCCAAAGACAGAATTTTGCTTGGAAGTAAAAAAGATAATTTTTGGGAAATGGGCGAAACAGGTCCTTGCGGTCCGTGCAGCGAAGTTCATATTGACCTTCGAGACGACGAAGAACGAAAAAAAACTGACGGAAAAGATTTGGTGAACAAAGGAAATCCGCTGGTGATTGAAGTTTGGAATCTGGTGTTTATTCAATACAATCGCAAAGTTGACGGCTCGCTCGAGCAGCTTCCTGAAAGACATGTAGATACAGGAATGGGTTTCGAGCGTTTATGTATGGCAATTCAAGGCAAAAAAAGCAATTACGATACAGATGTTTTTCAACCGATAATTCAAAAAATTGCAGAACTTTCAGCAAAAAAATACGGCGACAATAACGAAACGGATATTGCAATGCGAGTTATTGCCGACCATTTGCGTGCAATATGTTTTTCGATTGCAGACGGTCAGTTGCCATCCAACAATAAAGCCGGTTATGTGATTAGAAGAATTTTGCGCCGTGCTGTGCGTTACGGTTATACATTTTTAAATTTCAACGAGCCGTTTATAAATAAACTTGTGCCTTCGCTTGTGAATTTAATGGGAGATGCCTTTCCTGAAATCAAAGCGCAGCAAACGCTTATCGAAAAAGTTATTACCGAAGAAGAATCTACATTTTTGCGTACAATAGAAAACGGAATACGTTTGTTGGATAATATTATTACAAAAACAAAATCGGAAAATAAAAATGTGATAGATGGAAAATCGGCGTTTGTATTGTACGATACTTACGGATTTCCTATCGACCTTACTGAACTTATTGCACGCGAAAATAATCTTACTATCGATGAAAAAGAATTTAACAGCGAACTGAATTTGCAAAAAATTCGCAGCAGAAACGCAGCAACAGTCGAAGCCGACGATTGGACTGTGATTAAAGAAATACAGGAAGAAGAATTTGTTGGCTACGACGAAACCGAAACGGATGTTGAAATTTCGCGTTATCGTGTTGTGAAAACAAAAACTGATGAATTTGTTCATCTCGTTTTCAATAAAACACCATTTTACGGCGAATCAGGCGGGCAAACCGGCGACAGCGGAAAAATAGAATCGGCAAACGAAACCGTAGAAATTATCAATACCATAAAAGAAAATAATTTGATAATACATATTGCAAAACGACTTCCGCAAAACGTTTCGGCAACATTTCGCGCAAAATTAGATTTGAAAAAACGTATCGCAACAGCAAATAATCATACCGCTACGCATCTTTTGCATTACGCGCTACGACAGGTTTTAGGCACACACGTAGAACAAAAAGGCTCGTTGGTAAATTCAAATTATTTGCGTTTTGATTTTGCTCATTTTCAAAAAATGACTGATGATGAACTTCGGCAAGTTGAAAAAATTGTGAACGAAAAAATTCGCGAAAACAAACCGCGCAACGAAAATCGCCACGTGCCTGTAAACGAAGCCCGCAATATGGGCGCAATGGCATTGTTTGGCGAAAAATATGGCGACGAAGTTCGCGTAATAAAATTTGGCGAATCTGTCGAATTGTGCGGCGGAACACATGCTGCGGCAACAGGACAAATAGGATTTTTCAAAATAATTTCGGAGTCGGCAATTGCTGCGGGAGTGCGCCGTATTGAGGCTACAACGGGCGAAAAAGCAGAAAATATTGTTTACGAAACTATCGACACATTAAAACAAATACGGCAACTTTTCAACAACAGTCCTACCTTTGTTCACGCTATAAAAAAATCATTAGAAGACAACGAAAATCTGAAAAAACAACTCGACGATTTGATACAGGAAAAACTGAAACTGCTGAAACGCGAAATGCTTGAAAATATTGAAACGATAAACGGAATAAATATTGTGCAAAAAACAGTGCTGTTTAACTCCGAAAATCTGAAAAATATAATTTTCGAAATGCGTAAAGAAGTTGAAAATATATTGATAGTAATAGGTTGCAACGATTCCGACAAGCCTACACTTATTGTTGCTATGAGCGATGATTTGGTTGCGGGCGGAAAAAATGCAGGCGTAATT
>JAITOP010000218.1 GCA_031289895.1 Prevotellaceae bacterium | reverse complement strand
AATTAAGCCACGTGCAGTTTGTTAGCGTTTAATTTGCTGATTTTTTCTTCTGCATATTTTAATGTGATGTGCAATTTTTTGTCATGTTTTGTTGGTGCTTCAAACATTGCATCTGTCATCATACTTTCGCAAATCGAGCGTAGTCCGCGTGCGCCGAGTTTAAATTCTATTGCTTTGTCAACAATATAATCGAAAACATTGTCATCAAATTCGAGCGTTATTTTGTCAATTGCAAACAATTTTTGATATTGTTTTATTATTGCATTTTTCGGCTCGGTGAGAATGCGGCGCAAAGCCTGACGGTCAAGCGGTTGCAGATAAGTGAGTACGGGCAGGCGACCGATAATTTCGGGTATCAGTCCGTACGATTTCAAATCTACATGACTTACATATTGTATCAGATTGTTTTTGTCGATTTTGTTTTTGTCGTTTATTGCTCCGTAGCCTATTGCGCGTGTATTGAGGCGGTTGGCGATTTTTTTTTCAATTCCATCGAAAGCACCGCCGCAGATAAACAATATGTTTTTTGTATTTACCTTTATAAATTCTTGTTCGGGATGTTTTCGACCTCCTTGCGGCGGAACGTTTACTATTGTGCCTTCCAGCAGTTTCAGCATGGCTTGTTGCACGCCTTCGCCCGATACGTCTCGTGTTATTGATGGATTGTCGCTTTTACGTGCAATTTTATCAAGTTCATCAATAAATACAATTCCAAGTTCGGCTGCGGCTGTATCGAAATCGGCAACCTGAAGCAGGCGCGAAAGAATACCTTCTACATCTTCGCCTACGTATCCTGCTTCGGTAAGCACTGTTGCGTCAACAATTGTGAACGGAACGTTAAGGGTTTTTGCTATTGTTTGCGCCAAAAGCGTTTTTCCTGTTCCTGTTTCGCCAACCATTATTACGTTCGATTTTTCTATTTCAATATCGTTATCATCAGCGGGTTGCAATATGCGTTTGTAGTGATTGTAAACGGCAACCGACAAATATTTTTTTGCATCTTCCTGACCAATTACATATTTATCAAGAACTTCCTTTATTTGTTCGGGTTTAAGTATATTTTGAAAAGAGATGCGAAATTTATTGTTTTTGTTTGATTTGAGTTTTGATTTTTCTCTGCCATACAAAATTTCGTGTGCTCTTTCTATACATTCGTTGCAAATATATGCGCCTGTGCCTTCCATAAGCACAGCAACGTTTTTTTCATTGCTTCCGCAAAACGAGCAGTTCTTTTTTGTCATTTTAATATTTTCTGTTTTTGTAAAATTTCATCAATCATCCCATATTCAAGGGCTTCGGATGATGTCATCCAATAATCGCGGTCGGCGTCTTTTTCTATTTTCTCAAATTTATTATTTGAGTGTTTTGCAATTATTTCGTAAAGTTCGCGTTTTAATTTCACAATTTCGCGGGCTGTGATTTCAATATCAGATGCCTGACCTTCAGCACCTCCAAGCGGTTGATGAATCATTATGCGCGAATGTGTAAGTGCCGAGCGTTTTCCGGCTGCTCCCGCCGTAAGCAAAACCGCCGCCATCGATGCTGCCATTCCTGTGCAGATTGTGCTGACGTTTGATGTTATAAGTTGCATAGTATCATAGATTCCAAGACCTGCATGAACCGCGCCGCCGGGCGAATTTATGTAAATCTGAATATCGCGCGACGAGTCAACCGAATCTAAAAACAATAGTTGCGCCTGAACTATGTTTGCTACTTCATCGTCAATTGCTGTGCCGAGAAATATTATTCTTTCCATCATCAAACGCGAAAATACATCCATCGCTACGGCATTTAACTGCCTTTCTTCGATAATGTAAGGTGTTATCGACGATGTGTATTTATTTAACACAGAGCTTGATATTCCCAAATGTTTTACTGAGTATTTTTCAAATTCGTTTTTTGCCATAAATATTTTTTTATGAAATTAGGCTGCAAAGATAGATATTAAAGTCGAAAGATGCAAAATCAATTACGAATTACAAATTACGAATTACGAGGTTTTTTAGCACACAGATTACACAGATGTTACAGATTTACACAGATAAAAAATCACAATTAACTTCTTAACTTCTTTTAACTTCCTAACTTTCTTTAATTTCCGACCAAATACTATCTGTCTGTTGGCACTATCGGTTGTAGGCTGTATTATTTTATTCCTGTTTCGGGATTTTAGCTTTTCATTTCGCAAGCGTTAATCATCATTCTTGCAAAACGGTCGGGGAGGTAGGAAAGTTTTTAAAGTTATAAAGTTCATAAAGTTTTTAAAGTTATAAAGTTATAAAGTTTTTAAATTATTTTTTGCCGCAAGGAACACAATAAATAATTACGAATTAAAATTTACGAATTACGCTGTCATTCTGTGTGTTCCTGCTGCAAATTTAATCATTATCCATTATTCACTAACCATTATTCACTAATCATATACGGATATTCAATTTGTGTAGCAGGGTTGTAAGTTTCTTTAATTGCTTGTGGACTAACCCATCGCATAAGGTTTGTGTGAAAACCGGCTTTGTCGTTTGTTCCCGAACGGCGTGCGCCGCCAAATGGTTGTTGACCCACAACTGCGCCTGTTGGTTTGTCGTTTATGTAGAAATTTCCGCAGGCGTATTTTAGTTTTTCTTCGCCTGTTTTTATTGCGTATCGGTCGGTTGCAAACAGTGCGCCTGTAAGTGCATACGGAGATGTTTGGTTGCAAATGTCAAGCGTTTCCTCATATTTTTCGTCGTCGTAAACGTGAATGGTAAATACAGGACCGAAAATTTCTTCTTCCATGCTTG
>JAITOP010000216.1 GCA_031289895.1 Prevotellaceae bacterium | reverse complement strand
AGAAATCATTTAGCCGTTTCGTTTACTTTTTTGCGTATCCACAGTGCGTTTATGGCGCATATTACAAAAAGTATTGCAAAACCTACTGTAAATGTGAATAATGTTGTTGTTTCAATTTCGGGATTATCAAACAATATAGCGATTTTTCCTATATAAAATTTTTGCATAATAACTACTACAATAAATGCAAGTATAAAAATAACCACAGTTAGTGTCAATCCTAATATTTGGTAGGGTTTTGCCACTGTCGCCCGCGAATATCCGAGCAAGATTAAATTTTCGAGTTTTTCTTTGTTTTTGTATATTAGCAGGCTGATGCTGAGTAGCATTAATGATATTGCCAAAAGTGTGATTATTAATCCAATCAGCAGCACTGTTATTATCACCAAACGCAGAAAATATGCGGCTTTGCCGGTGTTTCCTCTGTAATCGGCAATTTCGTAATTTTTTTCGCCGAAATATTTTGCAATCAGCGGGTCGCTTGGGTTGTATGTTTCTATAAGAATGCGCGATGGGTTTGATGTGCTTTCGCTGCCGAATTGCGAATTTGCCCACAGCAAAAACGATTCGGGCGCGAGTATAGTATTCAGTTTGTCGGAAAAACCTACAATGCGGGCATCAAAGTTTTTGCTTTTTTGTTTTCCGTAGATTGTTACGTTCAGTTTTATTTTTTCTACAATATTTTCGGAAATCTGCGGTAGTCCTTGTGTTTGCGCAAATCCGAAATTGTAAAGTGTGAGATAAGTTCGCGGAATAATTATAGGAATATAATTTTGTTCTTCGCTCCAAATCCAGTCTTCGCTTTGCACATCAATAAAATCGTCGGGAACGGATTCAAAAAACATTTCGGTATAAAATCCGCCAAACGATGATGACGAAACTGTTGTTCTGATACCGAATTTACTTGATGTAAAAAATCCTGTTTTCTTTACAAAGGGTTGTTTTTTTATGTCGGCAACATCTTTTTCGTCAAATGTTGTTGACGATAACGAGAGCATCGAAACTTTTTTATTTATCACCAAAAAATCGGGATTTAAAAAACTGTCATTAGAACTGTAAAGCGGTAGTGTGTCGGCATAAAACTGAATACCGAACAGAATTATGGAAAGTCCCACAAAACCTGCAAAAACATAGCCTGCAAGTTGAGGAATACTTAAATTTTTTCTCAATAATTTCCACATCAACATCACAACAAAATTTTATGATTATAATTAAATTTATAAGCCTCGCCGAGCGAAGCAACCAATAATGCAGCATTCTGATTTTGCGCTTCATCGGCAATAAGCGTGCATGCTGTATTGTAATTTGTTTCGTCGAGATGGCTAAAAGCCTCGTCGAGCAAAAGAAAATCGAAAGGCTGACAAAGCGAACGAATTATCGCAACCCGCTGTTTTTGTCCAAACGAAAGCAGCGACAGGGGAGTGTCAATTTTTGCCGAAATGCTCATCTGTTCAAACATTTCGGTAATTTGTTTTTTTGTTTTATGATTTGTCAGGCGATTTTTTATTTCTACATTTTCTATTGCCGTAAGTTCCGAAAACAAACGAAATCCTTGAAAAACAAGACTTATATTATTACTTCGTATTTCTTTTTTTTGAGATACGGTAAGCGTTTTTGCGTTTTGTTGGTCAAATAAAATTTCGCCTGAATAATCGTTGCGGCGGCAATAAATAAAATCAAACAGCGATGATTTTCCTTTGCCCGATTCGGCATAAATCAGATATGTTTTTCCTTTTTCAAAGCAAAGGTTTTTACACCAAATTTCCGAGCCTGAAACTTCAGACTCGGAAAATATATTGGGTTTTACGATATTTAATTTTATTGTTTTCAAAATTGCAGATTTAATTGTTAATCCAAATCAAGTGAAGATGATGCAACGGCATCAACGGCTTTAAGTATAATTTTAGACGCATATTCGTTTTCGTTGAATTTTATTCTAAATTCGCCGCCGTTTTTATTCTGTTTAATATTTACCGATTGTAGTTTTTCTAAAAACGGCATCATAATTTGTGCTTGTCCGCCCATCGACATATTAAGCAATGTTTTTAGCATCGCAGGATAATCGTTAATGTTGATATTCAAATAGAAATACGACAAAGCCTCTTTAATTTCTTTGCCTAAATTTTCTGCCGATGTTATATCCGGACTGTAACCTTTGTCAAGAAATTTTGCAACAGCATCAGTACTCATTGTAACGTATGCAATGTTTTGGTTGATAGCAAAATAAACCTTATAATATCCTGCGTTTAACGTATAATATCCATCTGTGTTTGCGGTAAAACCTATTTCTTTCATCAATGCTGTTACATCGCTTTCTTTACCTTCGGCAATTCCTGCTGCAATGGCAAAATCGGGCTGCTGCATATTAGCAATATCCGAAATACTTCCGAGAAAATCGCCTGTAAAGCAACTTAAAACCGATGTTATTTTTTCGTCATATTGTTCTACCAACATTTTAATTTCATGGTTGTAATTTGATGCGTAGCCGTTATATTTGTCAATAACAACGTCTTCGGTTTCAATTACATTTCCTTTTTCGTCGAGTGTTTCAACTTGTTCGGTTGTTGATTCAACCGGTTCTTCGGCTTGACCTATGCCAATTGCTTTTTTATATTCGTTGTATGCGCTAAGCGGTTTTAACGCAAATTTAATTGCCATTAAACTGTTGGCGGGAAAATACTTATACAGATTATTATCGAAATCTGTTTTGCTATATTTTTCGTACATTTCGCTTGCTTTTTCTTCGGGCAATAATTTTGCTGTTGCAACATAAGAGCCTTTTTCATCGTTCAAACTTATCGCTATCGACATATCTTTGTACTGTGCCAAACTTGCATTTGATAATTGGTTTGTCGAATAATAATCATTAGAAAAATCTTGTAAAAGATTAATTATTGTATTCCATTCTGCAAATAAATAGACATCATTTTTGGCGGAATAATCGGCTTTAAATAATTCGTTTGCCAAAATGCTGTTTGCCGCGTCGGTGTTAAATAAATTGATATTGTTATCTTCTGCATTATCATTATATGATATTACTGCAATTTTATCATTCCATTGCAAGGAATAACCACTTATGCCCATCGAAATAATTTTTTCATCACCATCCCAAGGGATTGACTCATTTTTTTTGAGAGAATTTTCAAAAGTTTTTAAATCATCTACCAAAAAAGTTATGCCAAAGCACAAAGGACGTATCCGGTCTTCCGAAATATTGTCGTTCACTACCAAATACAGAAAAACATTATCAAGATTTAATCCCGAATTGCGGGTGTCTTTCAGAAAATCTTTTACTGATTTCGATTGGTCGGCAGGTAATTTATTGATTTCGTCTTGAATAACCGAATAAAATTTGTATTGTTCGGGTTTGTTCAAGCCTGCCTTTTCTACAATTTGTTTAGCATTAAATGCCAATACAAACGATGCGTTTTTAGGAATTGCAACAAG
>JAITOP010000213.1 GCA_031289895.1 Prevotellaceae bacterium | reverse complement strand
TCAAACCAAGTTGTTTTTGGCGGCATAATATTTCCTGTGTCGGCAATATCAATCAATTGTTTCATCGATACGGGATACAGCGCAAATGCTGCAACCATTTCGCCGCTATCAACACGATGTTTTAGTTCTTCAAGTCCGCGAATTCCGCCTACAAAATCAATACGTTTTGATGTGCGCAGATTTCCAAGATTCAAAATTTCGTCGAACACAAGATTAGAAAGAATTGTAACATCAAGCACGCCTATCGGGTCGGAATCGTTGTATGTGCCTTGTTTTGCTGTGAGCGAATACCATTCTTTGTCTATGTACATCGAAAAGTTGTGCAGCGTGTTGGGTTTATAAATTGCTTTTCCTTTGGCTTCGATGATAAATGATTTTTCGAGTTTTTCAATAAATTCTTGCTTGCTAAGTTCGTTCAAATCTTTTATTAAGCGGTTATAATCAATAATCATCAAATTGCTTGACGGAAAAATCACAGCCATAAAATAATTGTATTCTTCTTCGCTTGTGTGATATTTGTTTTTGTTACGTTTTTCTTCGCCAACACGTGCTGCTGCTGCTGTTCGGTGATGTCCATCGGCAACATAAAGCGCGGGAATTTGTGCAAATATTTCGGTAATTTTTTTGTTTGTATCATCGTCATCAATTACCCAAAAATCGTGTCCGAAACCATCTTCGTTGGCAACAAAACTGTAAACAGGAACGTTATTAGTTACAATATTTTCAACTATTTCGTTCATTTCATCAACATCCGGATATGCGAAAAAAACAGGTTCGATGTTTGCATTTTGTATTTGCACGTGAATCATTCTGTCGTCTTCTTTGTCTTTGCGTGTCAGCTCGTGTTTTTTGATTTTTCCGTTTAGATAATCATCAACATGGGCGCATGCTACCAAACCGAATTGGGTTCTGCCGTTCATGGTTTGCGAGTAGATGTAATATTTTTCTTTATCGTCGTTCACAAGCCAGCCGAGTTCTTGCCATTTTTTGAAATTTTCAGCAGCTTTGTTGTAGGCTTGTTGCGAATGTTCGTCAATTATTGGCTCGAAATCTATTTCGGGTTTTGTTATGTGCAGCAACGATTTTTCGCCTGCTTCGGCTTTTGCTTCTGCCGAATTCATTACATCATAAGGTCGCGCCGATACTTGTTTTGCGTATTCTTTCGGCGGACGAAGGGCTTTGAAAGGTTTAATTTTTACCATAATTTTAATTTTATTTATTTACCTGAAATGTCTTATCTCCGTTTTTGAAAAAGTTTACAATCTGATTTGCTGCTGCCAATCCTGCATTAACATTGGCTTCGGCGGTCTCTGCTCCTATTTTTTTAGGCGTTGCAAAAACTCGTGTATCAAATTTTTGCAGCAATTCCGATATATTTGTTGGCGCAACATCTGTTACGTATTTCATATCAGCGCGTTCTTCGAGAAGTTTTGTCAATTCGTCTTCATCAATCACTTCTTTGCGGGCTGTATTTATTAGACATCCGCCTTTGGGCATAAGGCTGAGTAACTTGTAGTTGATTGATTTTTTTGTTTTATCGTTTGCCGGAATATGCAGCGAAACATAATTGCAATTTGTATATAAATCTTCAATATTATCAACCGCTGTAATGCCGTCGGCTTGTATTGTTTCTTTACTCACAAACGGGTCGAACGCCCATACTTCCATCTCAAAGCCTTTTGCAATGCGGGCTACCAAGCGTCCGACATTTCCGTAGGCGTGAATTCCCAGCCGTTTTCCTTTGAGTTCAGTGCCTGTTCCTGCGCTAAATTTATTGCGGTTCATAAAAACCATCAATCCTAACACAAGTTCGGCAACGGCATTTGAATTTTGACCGGGAGTGTTCATTGCAACAATATTTTTTTCGGTGCAGGATGTTAAATCAAGATTATCAAATCCTGCGCCTGCGCGTACAACGATTTTTAGATTTTTTGCAGCGTCAATAACGTTTTTTGTAACTTTGTCGGAACGCACAATAAGTGCATCAACATCTGAAACTGCCGACAATAATTGCGTTTCGGCGGTATATTTTTCGAGTAAACAAAGTTCGTAACCTGCATTCTCAATTATTTTTTTTATTCCATCGATTGCTGTTTTAGCAAATGGTTTTTCTGTAGCTATTAATATTTTTTTCATAATTTATTTATTGTTTTAATTTAATTATCTAAAATTTGGATTCCTCGTCTATTGCATATATCAACAAAATCGCCGCGATTGAAAGTTATTAAGTAATTTATATTAAATTTAACATCATCCAAAATCAATCGTATAATGTTATCAACTAAACTTAAATTGCGCTCTTTACTTTTATCTGTGAAGGTAACTTCTAACGCATTATATTTAATAGATTCATCCGAAATAATTTTTGCATTAGTGCGATTTAATACTTTTTTAAATTCATTTTTCGCCTTTTTATTTTTCATAAACTTTGTATTTATAGATTCGTACAAAGTAGGAAAAGGTATAACAATAATATTTGAATCTAAAAATTTTTCTATTGCGATTGCGGTTGAGTTATGTTCATCTCTTTCATCGTACAATGCAAACCAAAATCCACTATCAACTAATACCGATTTCATTCTACATCTTCTTGTACCGGTGTTTGTTTATATTCTTCCCATGGATTACCTTTTCTATTACCTAATATAAATTTTCCGGCAATTTTTCCATCGTTTTTTTTATAGATTACGTACAAACGGTCTCCATTTTTTACTTCAATATTTTCAGTAATTTCAGATTTTATTTTTTCAATTAAATCTTCATTTTCGTTAATATTTAATTTAAAAACTGCAATACCGTTTCCACATTCAGTCGCATCGTGATTAGCCAACCACTGATACATACCGGAATAGTCGCCTCTTATCCCCAAATCGTAGGATATCCATACTGTTTTTTTCATTGATTGATTTTTTTACTTTTCGTTTTTTTCAAATTCCTGCATACATTTCACTAATTCCTGCACACTTTCGACAGGCAGAGCGTTATAGCACGATGCACGGAATCCGCCTACCGAACGATGTCCTTTTAATCCAACCATTCCGCGCGATTTTGCAAATTCCATAAATGCGGCTTCTTTATCTTTATGCCCTTCGTTCATTACAAAACAAATGTTCATATACGAGCGGTCGGCATGGTCGGTAGTGCCTGTAAATATTGGATTTCTGTCTATTTCGTTGTATAGAATTTCGGCGCGTTGTTTTGCAAGTTCTTCCATTTTTTCTATTCCGCCAACTTCTTTTATCCATTTCAACATTTCTTTCATTACAAATATTGAAATCACAGGCGGCGTATTGTACATCGAATCGTTTTTGATATGAAGTCTGTAATCAACCATTGACGGCAGCAGGCGCGAAACTTTTCCTAAAATATCTTCGCGAACAATTACAAATGTAACGCCTGCCGGACCAACATTTTTTTGTGCGCCGCCGTATATCATTGCATATTTTGCAACGTCAACTTTGCGCGTCATAATATCCGACGACATATCGGCTACAAGGTTTACAGGACTGTCAAAATCCTCGCGAATTTCTGTTCCGTAAATTGTGTTGTTTGTTGTGATATGAAAATAATCGGCATCCGAAGGTATTGTCCAGCCTTTGGGAATATAACTGTAATTTTTATCTTTCGACGATGCTACGATAACCGTTTCGCCAAACAATACGGCTTCTTTTGCGGCTTTGCTTGCCCATACACCTGTGTCAAGATATGCTGCTTTTTTTTCAAGCAAGTTGTACGGAACTGTCATAAACTGAGTGCTTGCACCGCCAGCCAAAAAAAGTACTTGATAACCATCAGGTATATTCAATAGTTCTTTCCATAACGAACGACATTCATCCATTACCGATTCCCAATCTTTTGTGCGATGCGAAATTTCCAAAACCGATAATCCGTTAAAATTCATTACTGCTTTGGATGTTGCTTCTAATACTTGTTGCGGCAAGATACATGGTCCTGCTCCAAAATTGTGTTGTTTCATATTTTTACTTAAATTAATTTTTATATTTTATAAATTCAAAATAGCGTTCAAAAATACAAAATTAAAATTGAATACCAAAAAAAATATATGAATAGTAATTATTTTTTGATTTTTTGTTGTTGAT
>JAITOP010000022.1 GCA_031289895.1 Prevotellaceae bacterium | reverse complement strand
CGATTGGGGGATGAAAAACAAATACCAAAAAGTGCGGAGCAAAAAGCAGAATAGAACCACAACCGCCCACCCGCACGACTTGACAATTGAAGATGAAGAATTACGAAATAGTTTGATATAAAAAACATTGCGCTCTTTGTATTTAAAAACCACAAACATTGTTTTTGCATAATAAAATATTGTTTTTATATTTGCAGTTACAAAAAACGTATATATGAAAAATTATGTACATAGATTTATAAAATTTGAAAATAAACTTTAATTTATTTAAGAATTATATGAAAAAAATCACAATTAGCATAATAAGTATGATACTTATTACAGCAAGTGCAAATGCACAAAACACATTATTAGATATATCTTATATGGAATGTGGCTACAAATTTACACTTATGGCAGATACAATAAAAAATATAAAAACAATAAAAGACCAACACATGATGCTGCTTATAGGCAATAAATACAGTAAATTTTATAGTTACACTACTTTTTTTAGCGACTCTCTTCGTACATCAATGTCTGCTATTGAACGAGAAAATATGTTATCAACAAATAATGCAGCAGGAATGGTTGAATTTCTTCAAAAAAATCCTTTGGGCGAACTGTATAATATATATAAGAATTATACAGAAAATACTATAACATTTACAGATAGACTGCCCAGCAGAGTATTATATAGTGAGCCAATGGTTAAACAAGATTGGAAGATAATAAATGAAACAAAAGAGATTGTCGGTTACAATTGCCAAAAAGCAACCTGTACATTCAGAGGAAGAGATTACGTTGCATGGTTTACTCGTGAAATACCCGTTAATGAAGGACCTTGGAAATTCAGCGGATTGCCCGGATTAATAATAAAAGTGTGTGATACGCAAGAACGTTATGATTTTGAATTATATGCTGTGCGAAAAGTTAAAAAAGATATTGTTTTTAGCAAAGAAGAAGGGTCAGATTATCAAAAAATAAGCAGAAAAGAATATCTGAAAATGAGCAGAAATTATATACAAAATCCTTTTGCAAACATAGATGTAACATTTAGAAGGGCAGATGGTACTCCTTTTATACCCGACCAAAAACGCTACGATGTAATGGAACGCGATATAAAATAAACGATGTAACGTATAGACGCAAAACATCGCGTCTATATTTTACAAGCAAATGCATTTGTACATTATATTGAAAATAAGTATTTTAAAATAATTTAAAAAGCAAGATAATGTATAAATTTATACACTACTTAAAAATTTAATATTCCTTTAATCATTCATTTTCAATGTGATATATAGTAATGTATAAAAATCATGGAAAAGTTAGGTTACAACTTACAACTAATCAACATTTAAACAATTATTTTTCAATTTTTATTTGGATGATATATATTTCGGTTTCGGTTTCTTGTTTGGCGTATATTGTTACTCTAAAAACTTCGCCGCCTTGCGCTGTATATATTCCTATCAAATATATTCTTCCGTTTTTTTCGTTTTTTTGATGGCGTATTTCAAAATCTTTTGGCTTGTAATTTGAAAAAAAATCTTTGAAAATTATTGCTGACTGTGAACGACTATAAAAATTTTCTTTACCCAAAATATTACAGCTGACATTGTTGCCGAAACTTGTTGAAAGCGTGGTTGCATTTCCGGAAACAAAACATTCTTTGATTTGAGAAAATAAATCGGACTGTGCAAAACTCACTGAGCTTGCAAAAAAAAATACAAGTATTATTTTTAATATTCTCCCCATTTATTTTATTCTTATATCGTAAAAGTATAATAATTACAGCAAAAACAGTGCCAAAATATTGTGTGAAATTTTCGTTTGCCATAAAATTACACGTATCAAAGATAATTATAACAAACAATTTAACAATACACTAAACTTTTTATTTAAACTGTTAAAACATTCAAATCAACAAATCAACAATAACTGTAATATAAAATATAAAAAATATTCGAAAATATTTATTATTTTTGCCGTTTAATATAAATGTAATTTAAAATAAATTTTAAAAGTATGAAAACAAAGATTTTTAACTTAATAGTATTAATGCTCGCCTTGTCTGCGGCATCGATATATGCACAACAAGCAGAAGGTGGTTATATTGTGAAAGATGCCAATAGCGTAGGTTACAGAATAAACGGAGTAACGGTTTTGTCGGGATATGCAAATATCGAATATAAAGAAGGTTTTTTGATATTATCAAGAAACGACGGTACAAAAGCAATTGCCAACGCTCATGATGGAAAAATCAAAACCGATTTTCTCAAATGTAAAAGCGTTTATCTTAATCAAGGTACGGTGCTGTTTTATAATGGCGAAAAAAATGATATATTAATATCAACTTACACTTGGCAACCGGTAACAACATTACAATTGTCGCCAGATGCAGGAAACTATGCGCCTGTAACAACTGCACAAAAAAGTTTTTTTGACAATGTATCATCGGCAGCAGCAGCGCAAGAGATATCCAATCGCAGTACAAACAACAACTCACAACAGACAGAATATATTGTTATAACAGAAAAAAGTACGCCGACTCAAACAGCCGAAAAAACTTTAATTAAAAACGAATCTGCTGTCGAAACTACTGTAAAACAATACAAAGGCGAGCCGACAATTGTAAGAATAGACGGTAAAGATTATATTTTATTTAGTGAAAAAGAAGTTTTCGGCGCAGAAAAAATAACTGCTCTCACCAAAGATTTTACAGATGAAAAATGGTTTTTCATAGTTAAAGCCGACAATGCTTACGGCGTAGTTTGGGTTAAAAAAGATATGCCCTCTCGATTGGGCGGAATAAGCATAGGCTTAAAATATTACAAAGTAGAATTGGCGAATAACGGTTATCGCGTAGTGAATTGCTCTTTGCCCGACGGAACTGTGGTTCAGCGATGGTGGGACGGCAAAACATTAGATGAAATGCCACTGAAATAATCTGTTAATAATGGTTAATTGTTAGTGATTAGTGATTAATTGTTGTAGAAAGTTTGTAAAGTAGAAAGTTATCAAGTAGAAAGTTTGTCAAGTAGAAAGTTATCAAGTAGAAAGTTTATAAAGTAGAAAGTTATCAAGTAGAAAGTTTATAAAGATTTTAAAATCAAAAAAAATCTGTATGTTTCGTAATTCGTAATTTTCGTAATTGATTTTTATCTGTGTGCTTTTTAAAATCAACAAATAAGCAAAAATAAACAGTTATCATCTCTACTTCCGACCAAATACCAACGACCAGATACCAAATACCAAATACCAACGACTAAATACTAAATACCAAATACCAACGACCAAATACCAAATACTGAATACTGAATACCGAATACTAAACATCTTTCTTAAAATATTCTTTCGCTGCTTTCATAACTTTGGGCGACAGTGCAAGCGTTCCGATAATTGTGCAGAATGCCATTAATCCGTACATCGTATCAATAAAGCATACAACAAGATTTACCGAACCTACGGCTGCAAAAATCAATGTGAATACGTAAAAATAATTATAATATTTTGCGCGTTTAACACCGAACAAAAACGCAGCGCATTTTGTGCCGTAATATGACGAGGTAAACAATGTAGAAAAGGCAAAAATCAAAGCGGCGATAAGTAAAATATATTTGCCTACGTGTGGTATTGCCGTTTCAAATGCTGCAAGTGTTATTGTTATTCCTTTTACTCCTTCTGCGCCTGCAAATTGTTCCCAAACGCCTGTAACCAAAACAGAAATCGCGGTAAGCGTACAAATCAGAATAGTATCAATTGTGGGTTCAATCATTGCAACTAATCCTTCGCGTATAGGTTGAGGATTTTTTGACGCTCCGTGAGCCATTGATGCTGTTCCTACGCCTGCCTCGTTGCAAAAAACGCCTCGCCGCACGCCCATTAAAATCAACGCTCCCAACGCTCCGCCCGAAACGGCTTCGCCTGTAAATGCATCGCTAAGAATTAATTCAATTGTTGGAATTATATTGCTGCTGTATTTTATCATTATAAAAATTACTGCGCTAAAATAAATTAATACCATCGCCGGAACCATTGCTGCTGCTACTTTTCCTATGCGTTTTATTCCGCCGAAAATCACTAACGAAACCACTGCGCAAATAATAATGCCTACAATTAAATTTGATTTTATTCCGACTTCAACTCCCGACGGAGCAAGAAAACCGCTGTTGATAATTTCGGTAAGTTGATTTGCCTGAAACAAACACAGGCAGCCACCCATTCCGCACACCGAAAATATTACGGCTAACGGTTTCCATCGTTTTCCCAATCCTTTGGTTATAAAATACATTGGACCGCCTTGCAACACTCCGCTACTGTCTTTTCCTTTGTACATAATGCTTAGCGAGCAGGTGAAAAATTTTGTAGCCATTCCCACTATCGCCGTAATCCACATCCAGAAAATTGCACCGGGACCGCCCATAGTAATGGCAACAGCAACGCCTGCAATACTTCCCAAGCCTACGGTTGCCGCAATTGCCGTAGATAATGCCTGAAACGAACTTATTTGTCCGTGTTCGCTTGAATTTTCGGAATTAAATTTTCCCCGCAAAACCTGTATGCCTCTGTAAAAATAACGAAAAGGTAAAAACCGTGAATATATAAGAAAAAAAATGCCGCCGCCGACTAATAACGCAAGTAAAGGATAAGACCACACCAATGCGCTTAGTTTATCCATAAAT
>JAITOP010000161.1 GCA_031289895.1 Prevotellaceae bacterium | reverse complement strand
CCGAATGGGGTCGAACAATAGCGGTAATCATTAAAAATATTATCAAAATTATTAAAAATATTATCCTTCAATTCCTTGCAGCATTGGCACAAATGAAAATTTTCCGTATTTTTCGGTTTTGTATTTTGTTGGTGATGTTTTTTCTACTACAATCATTTCTTGTGTTTCGGAATTTCCTACGGGAATCACCATTTTGCCGCCAACTGCCAATTGTTCAAGCAATTTCTGCGGAATTTCTTTTGCACCGGCGGTTACCAAAATTTTATCAAACGGCGCAAACATTGGTTTTCCTTCGTATCCATCGCCAAGAAAAATATATACTGAATAGTTCATTTCGTTTAAAATCGCCTGTGCTTTTGTAAACAGTTCGCGCTGACGCTCAATAGTATAAACCTTTGCTCCAAGTTCAACAAGTATTGAAGTCTGATAACCCGAACCTGTCCCTATTTCAAGAACTTTTTCAAATTTTTTCAAATCAAGCAACTGAGTTTGGAAGGCAACCGTAAAAGGCTGCGAAATTGTTTGTCCCGCACCGATAGAAAAAGGTTTGTCGTCGTAAGCATGACGGGCAAAACCGCTGTCAACAAAAAAATGGCGCGGAACATTTTCTATCGCCGACAATATCGCCTCATTATCAATGCCTTTTGCTCGCAAACCATCAACAAGTTTTTTTCGTAATCCTTTATGTAAAAATGAATCTGTCATAAATTTTAGTCGGCAAAGTTAATATTTTGTAATTCATTACACAATTATTTACGAAAATTGTCGAAAAATTCAATAATATTTCACAACTTTGCAGTTCGAAATTAATTGAATTATGAGCATCGTAACTATTGAAAAATGTCCTATATGCGGCAGTATAATGGTCAAACCCAAATTTATTTG
Organism: Prevotellaceae bacterium; assembly: GCA_031289895.1. Classification (GTDB taxonomy): domain Bacteria; phylum Bacteroidota; class Bacteroidia; order Bacteroidales; family UBA932; genus JAIRKV01. Next base: position 4,412 of record JAITOP010000161.1, on the reverse strand, counting down.
CAGAGATTATCTTGCAAGCAATGAGGATTTTAGCGTATATACTTGTCTGCAATGTGAATTTTTATTTACAAATAATTTTCCATCAAATAACAGCATCGGGAAGTATTATGACGACCCAAAATATATTTCACATTCCGACACAAAAAAAGGAGTCGTAAACAAAATTTATCATTTTGTGCGGGCATATACGATAAAACAAAAGCTGAATTTCGTTTGTAAACAATCGGGAAAACAAACGGGAAGAATTTTGGATATTGGTTGTGGCACTGGATATTTTATAAACAAAGCAAAACATAGCGGTTGGGAAGTTGTTGGTACAGAGAAGAATGAACCGGCGCGTATTGTCGCTGTAAAACATTTTGGCTTGTTTGTAAAGCCCGAAGAACATTTGTATAAATTTAAAGATGGAAGTTTTGATGTAATAACTTTATGGCATGTGCTTGAACATCTGGAAGATTTTAATGATATAGTAGAAAAAATATACGATTTGCTTACGCCCGATGGTGTTGCAGTTATTGCTTTGCCCAATTGCAGTTCGTACGACGCGCGGCATTACAAAGAATATTGGGCAGGTTATGATATTCCGCGTCATTTGTGGCATTTCACTCCCAAAACGATAGAATTGTTTGCCAAAAAGTTTAATTTTCATATCGCATATAAAAAACCTATGCCTTTTGATGCCTATTACGTTTCGTTGCTTAGCGAAAGGTACAAACGTAATAATCTTGTTGTTGCAGCTGTAAAAGCGATGTTTATAGGCGCGGTGTCGAATATCAAAACTTTAATTGATAAAGACAAAGGCAGCGCAATGATTTATGTGTTGAAAAAAAATCAATAACATTTATTTTTCGTTGACCAAACACACTGTGCTGCAAGCATGAACGGCTGCCGTTTCGGTGCGTAAACGCGAGTTGCCGAGACTTATTTCGGTAAAATTATTTTGCCGTGCAAGTAATATTTCGTTTTTAGAAAAATCGCCTTCGGGACCAATAAATATCAACACATTTTTGTGCGGTTTTATTATTTTTTGTAAAGATATTTTTTCGCCTTCGTAACAATGCGCAATCAACTTTTGCCCATCAAAATTTTGCTCAACAATTTTCCTGAAACTTGTGATTTCGTTTATTTTAGGCAAAAACGCTTTTATCGACTGTTTTGCAGCGGCAACGATTACTTTTTCGGAACGTTCTGTTTTCAATATTTGCCGTTCCGAATGTTCACAAACAATGGGAGTTATCTCATCTATTCCTATTTCTGTGGCTTTTTCCAGAAACCATTCAAATCTGTCGATATTTTTTGTTGGCGCAATCGCAATATGCAGCTTGTAATTTCGCTGTTCGTAATTGCTTTTTACATCTGAAATATCAACCATACATTTTTTTTGCGATAAATCAACAATTTTTGCAGTATAAAAATTTCCGCGACCATCAACAAGATAAATCAAATCGCCTACCGTCAACCGCAAAACACAACTGCAATGTTTGGCTTCGCTTTCGCTTAATTGATAACTATTTCCGACAATATCGGGACTATAAAAAATGTGCATTGAGTACTATATTAAAAATTAAAAATATATCTTTGCAAAGATAAAAAAAAATACGATAATATGATTAATATGCTTAATATGATAATTTGATAAATACCAAATAAAAAATAAAAAAAATGAAAATAGGCTTACTATCTGATACTCACGGTACATTTGATGATAAATTGAAACGATTTTTTGCAGATGTTGATGAAATATGGCACGCCGGCGATTTTGGAAATATCGAAACTGCCGATGCAATAGCCGCGTTCAAACCTCTACGCGGCGTTTACGGCAATATTGACGGACAAGATGTTCGCATAATTTATCCAAAAATTCTTAGATTCGATTGCCAAAAAATAGATGTGATGATTACACATATCGGCGGTTATCCATCTCATTATGAAAAAGAAATTTACAAAGATTTTTTTAAAAAACCTCCAAAACTTTTTATTTGCGGACATTCACATATTTTAAAAGTGATGTTCGATAAGCAATTCCATTTTTTACATATAAACCCCGGCGGCGCAGGAAACTATGGAATTCACATAGTACGCACCGCCACCCGCTTTGAAATTAATGATGGCAACATCGCAAATCTCGAAATCGGAGAATGGAAACGGGGAGTGATGTGATTTTTGTATTTATTTTCGCTGTTGCGATTTTGTAAATCTTGTAGAGACGTTGCATGCAACGTCTCTACATCTGCCGTACAACAAAAAAAGCGACATTACAAATGCTGCTTAGCGGGGATTTTTTTCCACTTGATAGAAATTTTCGTGCGTCTTGACGAAAATTTTTTTTCCTCTTGACAGAAATTTTCGCGCGTCTTGATGCAAATTTTCTTCCCACTTGATGGAAATTTTCGCGCGTCTTGACGCAAATTTTCTCACATCAAGACATGAAAAATTTCCGTAAATATTTACTCTTTTGAAAATAAAATTTACGATATTTGAAGTTGTGGCTAAATTTTTTTTTGAGGTGCTATTTCGTCTGAAAGACGTAATTTCCATAACCGCAAGTAGCAACAGCGCAGCCTGCGGCAATGCACAGTCCCGACCTCTGCCTGTAAAGGCAGAACTTTTGCAGTACAAGTCCTGCCTTTACAGGCAGAGGTTGTTGCGCTGTCTTTTCTCCGCAGGTTACGACCTATTTCTTATGAATTATCAGTCCATGACAAGCGATATGAAGCGATTTTTTATCAACAACCAGCAGATTTGGATTCTACAGTTCTCGCAAAAGAGATGTAAGATGTTCTCTTAACAAAATATACGGAAGAACAACTGTCGAATCCTACAGAAGAAGAGCAAATGGATTTTAAACATAAAAAAGCGCTTTTACAATAAAGACGTAATAATTTGAAAAACGGTCTAAAAAATGGTCGTTGGTCGTTGGTATTTGGTATTTAGTCGTTGGTATTTGGTATTTAGTATTTAGTCGTTGGTATTTGGTATTTAGTATTTAGTATTTAGTATTTAGTCGTTAGTATTTAGTCGTTGGTCGTTAGTCGTTAGTTTTTGGAAAATTAAGAATTAAGAGTTGAGAGTTAAGAATTATTTTATATTACCGACTTCTTAACTTCTCTAATTTCCGACTAACGACTAACGACTAACGACCAATGACCAACGACTAACGACCAATGACCAACGACTAACGACCAAATACTAACGACCAAATACCAATTACTTCAAATATCCTACGGGCTGAACAAGTATTATGGTTTGATTCTTTTTGAGTTGTATTGCTTTTGAAAGGTCGGGTATGAACGAAGCGCGGGCAACAGTTCCCAAACCTTCGGATGCGGCAAACAAATAAATGTTTTGCGAAATATATCCCGACGATATTCTCGCACTTTCAACCGATGCTTTGTCTGTATCGGCAACCATGATAATGGTTACAGCAGCCTCTTTGCTGATATGCGGTTGCCCCAAAGCCATACGAAAATCGCCTTGCGCAATAAAATTAAGCACATTTTGCTTTGCATCGTAAAAATAAACTCCCGTGTCGCACATAACGTACAATTCCATTTCCTGTTTGTTAGAACCGGTTGGAGCGGTGCGTTTGTCGCTACGGTTAAATCCGTTTGCAACCCAAAGTAAATTCGATAATGTTTGCAACGGCATATCCCTTTTAATAAATGCGCGTTCGGATTGACGTGCATTTACCGTTTCAAAAAACGGTTTGCCTCCTGTTTTTACGGGAGGTAGTAAACTAATGTCCTGCGCTTGCATAGTTAATGCCAAGCCTAACAGAAAAAATGATAAAAAGATTTTTCTCATAACTTTATTTTTTTGTTTTTGTTGTGTTTTTAATCTGCAAATATATAAAAAAAAGAATTAATATTGTAATATTTTAAAAAAATATTTGGTAATCTGTATTCTGTAATCAGTATTCTGTAATCAGTATTCTGTATTCTCAATTTTTAATTTTTAATTCTGCTTCATCCCCCACTCGCTGCGCTTCATTGGGGGTTATTCACATTAAATCCTTCGGATTTTTTGCAATTCTACAAAATCGTATTTCGTAATTTTTAATTTTTAATTCTGCTTCATCCCCCAATCGCTGCGCTTCATTGGGGGTTATTCACATTAAGTCCTTCGGACTTTTTTGCAATTCTACAAAATCGTAATTCGTAATTTTTAATTTTTAATTCTGCTTCATCCCTCAATCGCTGCGCTTCATTGGGGGTTATTCATATTAAATCCTTCGGATTTTTTGCAATTCTACAAAATCGTAATTCTTAATTCTTAATTCGTAATTTTTAATTTTTAATTTTGTCTATTCAATTGTCAATGTTTTTCCTTTGGGGTATTTCACTTTATATATTAAATCCAATTCGGTTTTTTGCGATGGTTCTAATGTCAGTTTCCATTTTATTTCGCCGTTT
>JAITOP010000111.1 GCA_031289895.1 Prevotellaceae bacterium | reverse complement strand
TGGAAATGGCAGATTTGCTCGCCATAACAAAAGCCGACGGCGAAAATATAATGAAAGCCGAACAATCGCGTATTTTGTATCAGGGCGCAATGCACTTTTTGCCTCTGCTCGAATCGGGCTGGACGGCTAAAGCTGTAACGTGTTCGGCGAAAACAAATACAGGATTGACAGAAATTTGGAATACCATAAATTCATATATGAATTTTACAAAAGCAAACGGATATTTTCAAGCAAACCGATTGCAACAAGCCAAATTTTGGATGTACGAAACGATAAATTTTTATTTGCGCGATAACTTTTATCAAAATTCTGTAATACAAGAAAACCTTAAAGAATTTGAAAATGCAGTATTGTCAGATAAATTAAGTTCGTTTACAGCAGCAAAACAATTATTTGATATTTATAACGATAGTCATAAGTCGTAAGTCATAAGTCATAAGTCATAAGTTATAAGTTATAAGTTATAAGTCGTAAGTTATAAAGTTTTTAAAGATTTAAAATCAAAAAAAATCTGCGCAAATCTGTTCAATCTGCGTTATCTGTGTGCTTTTTCAAATCAACAAAAAAAACAAATCAACAAAAAAACAAATCGTAATTCGTAATTTTTAATTCGTAATTGTTAATTGTTTTACTGCGTTTTTTTCAAAACAATTTTTGAATTTTCAATTTTTGCGAGCAGGTTCATAAATGTTGTTAATTCTTCGTATTTTTCTTTGGCATAATTTCCTGAGCGCAGAAAATATGTTTGCACAATTGTTATTTTTCCTTTTTCCTGTTTTATCGCAAAACTTATTTCTCCAAAATCGCATTTTAAATTAACCGGACTTGGCATCGCCTCAATAATCATATCCGACGGAAAATTTAATGTTATCGAATCAATATCGCGGTAACCGTGATTTATTGAAATATCCAAATTCCTTTCTTTATCTAATTTGTACGAATTTTTGTTGAAAGGATTTACGGGAACAAAAAATCGGTTGCCCGAAATATTTCCGTATTTATAAACATCAACATCAAAATCGACTGACATTACAGGTGTCGGACTTTTTTCTTCGTTTGTTTTCAGATTTTTAATAGTTGTAAGTGGCAGCAGCAGCATTTTTTGAAAACGGTTTATTTTATCTTTTTCGTCGAGATATTTGATGCCGCTTATTCGTTCGTACTGTTCCATTTCGTAACGTTTTGCAATATGCACCTGAGCAAAACCTTCGTTATCAATATTTACAACAATGTTTTGAGTCATCAAATTCAGCGAATCGGGATTTTTTGGCAGCGTTACAAAATTTGCCGTGCCGTTTTTATAAACCAAAGCATTGTGTCCTGCAATATCGTCGTGAGTGTAGCCGAAAGGAACTTCGGGATTTGTACATTCAAGCCAAACGGTGTCGTTGTCGATGGGAACCTGCAATATCACATGGTCGGTTTGTACTGCCGATGCGTAATCTTCAAAAATCTGTTTATTGCTCACGCTTATTTCGGTGTAATACGATTCTATTCCGCACTCGTGCAGCATTGCTTTCATAAAATTCGACAGCGCTTTGCAATCTCCGAATTTGCTTTTATAAACTTCTTCGGCAGTCATTGGCTGCAATCCGCCGATACCGAGCTGGATGCTGACGTACCGCGTATGTTTGCCGAGATAATCGTAAAGCGTTTTCACTGTTTCGCGCGGTGAAAGTCCGTTGGTGATGCTGAGTATTTCCTGTCGCAACATTGGCGGAATATTATCACGACCTTGCAATAAACTCCATTGCCACTTGCCGTAATTTTCCCAGCCGCGTTGGTTTCCCGTTGTGTTGTCGTAGTAAAAATTGCTTGGCGTTAAATATACAATCGGAAATATATCGCGCCACGATGGCAAAAAAGATTCGGTTTTTATTGCCGAAAAATTATTTAACGTCCACTCGTAAACTTCTAAATTTCCGTTTGTTCCGTACAGCGGTTTGATGTCTGTATTTATATTTTTCGATAAATATTCACAACCTTTTGGCAGCAATAAAGTGTAAACTGCTTTTTCGAGTGCAACATTATAATCGGTAATTGGCATAAACGATGGGAACCGTAAAATTCCGTTTTTCCATCCTATTTCATATTCATATTTTACTGTGTATGGATAATATGATGTTTGAGGTTCAAGCGAATACAATTTTGCATCGGATGCCAATCCTTCGGAATATTCACTTTCGCGCATTTCGGAACGTTTAATTTTGCGAGTCGATTTTCCATCTTTATCATAAATTTCGCCCGAAAAACTTTTTAAAGTTCTGAATTTATCGCCATAATAAATAAAACGGGACAAGTCGTCTCCTTGTTTATTTAAAACTGTTATTACAAAAATATGTGTTTCGGTTGCCGATTTTATATCGTTGTAAACAAATTCAGTTGAACTGAACCGAATAACGGCGTTGCTGTTTTTTTTCAGTTCTTCCGGAATTTTATCAACGGCATAATCCAGCGTCTGCGCCCAAACATTTGAAAAAAACGCAGCAAAAATTATTGATGTTATCAGAATTTTCATTTTCATTTTTTTTATTGATTTTTCTTAATTACAATTTGGCTGCTGCTCATTTGTGTCAACATTCCGTAAAATGCGCTTAAATCTTTATATTCGTTTGACGGAAATATAATTCTATCAAGTGAATAAGTAAATTTCATTTGCAGATTAACCATTGTTTGTTGCGACAAATACGAATATTTTATAGCATTTTCGCATGCCGAAAGTTTTATGTTTTCAGGTTTTTCCTCTAATGTGCAATTTTCGGGAATCGCTATTATACAACTTATATTGTAATTTATTGGAAAACTAAATTCTACGGGCAAAATTCTTTCCTGTTGTTTAAACGGATTTTCGGAGATAAACGGAAACACAAGCGAGTTGAGATAAATATATTCACCGGTCGAATTTGTTGTTAATGAAAATTTAATGGTTTCGGTAATTGCCAGCGAGTCCAAGCCTTCAATTTCCAAACTCTCAACTTTTATGCCGTCTTCTTTTTCCACCGATTCGATATATTCTTCTTTCGATTTGTAATTTTCATATTTATTGGCAAACGAATATGCCGACTGATTTGTATATTTTTTTTTGACTGTTCCCGACAATATTCCCGATTCGTCAATGCTGCCAACCAATACCGATGATGATGCGTTTTGTGTAAGGTCGGTTAAATTAACCCAGCCGCTTCTGTCGTCGTTGACTTTGTAAATGCGGGCGCGGTCAACAAGCAGGTTCGACGGCAAAACATTTATATCCGAATGTGGATTTGTGCCGTCAACATACAAAAATTCTCCATCCAGCACTATTCGTATTATAAAAGTGTTGATATTGTCAATCGTAGCCTGCGCCAATGGCAGCCGACCTCTGTTGCGCGGATTCAGCAAAATGGGTACAATATCAAATCCGGCATCGCGCAAAGCAGAATGTAAAACAAAATTTATATCCGCGCTCGAACCCGTGCCTTTTTCGGCTGCCGCGCGCGGACTTTTTGAAAGAAGAGAATATTTTTCGTTCCACTTCATTTTCGACTGAACAAGTTTTAAAATATTTCTCAACTTTTCTCTGTCGCTGACGCTTGATTCTTTTATTGCCAAAACTTCTTTTTTGAAAGGATACGATGTTTTCAAATCAGAATTAAAGTCTGATTTTTCAAGCGCCTCGTTTACCGATTTCCAATTGTTGGCATAATTTTGTATAATTTGTCCGGGAATTGCTATTGAAGAAAGTTCAAATTCAACTTTTGTTCTGAAATCGTCGAGACACCAAAGATGCGAATCGGCTTTGAGCGCAGGCACGTGTTCGGTTTCGCACGAAACAATATCTGTTAAAAACGAATATCCTCCCGAATTTGTATTTCCTCCCGTGCGTATAATGTTTAACCGATGATAACCTTTTGTATTGATGCGAAATTTAAAATAGTCGGGAACATTGACATAAAATTTACCGTACATCACAGGTATAGAGTGTTGCACGTTAATGTCGGGAATGCTGAAAATATAATCGGATGTGATTCTGTATTTGTATTCAATTACCGAACCGACTTTTACTTCGGGTATCGAAAATTTTGTCATGGTGCGCTTGTCGTCAATTTTTTCTTTGAAAATATAATCTTTTTTGAGTTCGCTTTCCACAATTTTTCCATCAACAAGATTGTACGCCGTTGCTTTAAGTCCCGACAAATATTCGTCGGACGAGCCTCTGTTGTACAGCATAATTTCTTTATCGCCCCAAGTTGTTCCTTCCTTTTTCAGGATTTTGATTTTAATTTTATACTCGTACACAAGACGTATTTTGTCCGAAACTTCGTAACGCATATCAATATCTTCGTACAATATTACGGCTTCGGCATCGGGTGCTTTGTCGTAAACGGTCATTTCAAGTTCATCTTTTGTTACTTTGCCTAATTTCCGTGTAAATGTTTGTGAAAAAGATGATGTGCTTACCAATAAGCAGACGGTTGAAAATAATAATAGTTTTTTCATAATCATTTCAATTTATTAGTTATTTCAAGTTTATTGTTATATTTATAAAGTTATAATTTCAATTTGCGATATTGTTTTTGTTAAATGTATTTATTGGTATTCTGTATTCCGTATTCAGTATTTAGTCGTTAGTCATTAGTCGTTAGTCGCTGGTATTTGATTGTTATTTTAATGAATTTTCACAATTCACTTCTCTAACTTCTCTAACTTCTTGGTTCTTGATTCTTGTCTCTTAATTCTTCCGTGCTGCAAATTTAACGAATGTTTGCATTATGTGCAAATTTTTTATTGTATTTTTTTTGCAGGTTTTGCATCAAAAAAAAATCAGCCAATCAATATTCAACAGTTAATAATTCTTTTGATTTTTCTGTCCAATCGTCAACATTCATTCCGTGTATATTGATATGTAAAAAATTTGCATCGCGCACAGTTGTTATGTAAAAATATCTGTAATATTCGGCATCGTTAATTAAATTATTGTAACGTTGATTGTAGCCTTTTCGTTGTTGTTGCTTGCGTCCGCCACCGCCGCCTATCACGCAAAAATGTTTGCCGCTGTACTCAAAAACTTCAAGCAAATGCGCATGACCGCTAAGAAACAAAACCGCTTTCGCCGTTTCAATATATTTCGGAACTATCATATCGGCGACTTCGCCTGACGGTTTTACAATTTTGCTGTTTGTAAACGGCGGATGATGTGTAGCCACAATAATACATTTCACATTTTCGGACAACTGCAAAGAATCCATCACCGCCGCATAACGCGACAGCATATTTTGCGTTTCGGCAGTTGTAAGTTTTTTAAAATTTGAATTTACCATTACCACCGCAACAGAATCAATCACCCGAAAATTGATATTGTCGTTCAGTTTGCCGAAATGCCGCTCAAAATTTTCTATTCCTTTTTTTGCATCAAACATATATTCGTGATTTCCCTGAATGGCGTAATATTTAATATTTTTTTGCTGCAGCGCGTGAAAAAACAAATCCATAATTTTCCATTTTTTCAGCGAACTTCCGCTGTTCACTATGTCGCCGAGCAGAAAAAGAGCCGCTGGCTGCCGGCGAAGAATGTACGCACACAGCGAATCGGTGGCTTGCTTGTTTTGCTCGTTGCGACTGATGATTTTTTCTAATTTAAGTTTGGCTTGAGTGTCGGCAATAAAAGCAATTTCA
>JAITOP010000099.1 GCA_031289895.1 Prevotellaceae bacterium | reverse complement strand
TCTCCGTCATTGCGAGGGCGTAGCCCGAAGCAATCCAGCAATTTGCTTATTTACTCTGGATTGCTTCACTTCGTTCGCAATGACGAAACGCAGAATTAAACCGTGTGAAGTATAGTTGTTAGTGGTAAATCTTTAAATTATTAAATATTAAAATTATTAAGTGATGAAAAATAAATATTTATAAAAGATGCGAAAAAATCCCGTTAGGGATTATCGCTCGGTAGAAATGGTAATATCGCACCAACATTGCAGTCAGTTAGGACTGCAACCAACAAAAACAGAGGTTGCAAACCTACGGCTTGCAATACAGATGGTGCTTAATTTTTCTACCAAGCGATGCAAACCTAACGGCTTGCTCTTTTGAGGAAAAGCAATCTTTTATAAATTATTAAATATTAAATTTGTTAAATCTTTAAATAAAATTTCTATGTTGTTCACAATTTATTCAACGCTCGCGCGGAAAAAAGAAATATTTACACCACAAAATGCTCCTCATGTAGGGATGTATGTTTGTGGTCCAACAGTTTACGGCGACCCGCATTTGGGACACGCCCGCTCGGCAATCACTTTCGATTTGCTGTTTCGCTACCTCGCCTTTTTGGGATATAAAGTGCGTTATGTGCGAAATATTACCGATGTCGGACATTTAGAAAACGACTCCGACTACGGCGATGATAAATTGCTGAAAAAAGCCAGATTGGAACAACTCGAACCAATGGAAATTGCAAAATATTATACCGACCGCTATCACGATATGATGGATGCGCTGAATGTACGGCGTCCGAGTATTGAACCAAATGCGTCGGGGCATATTATGGAACAAATTGATATGGTTCAACAAATTCTGGATGCAGGATTTGCATATATTGTAAACGGTTCGGTGTATTTTGATGTGATAAAATACAATCAGCAATATCGCTACGGACAACTTTCGGGACGAGTGGTAGAAGATTTATTATCATCCACTCGCGACAACCTCGAAGGGCAGGAAGAAAAACGCAACAGCGTAGATTTTGCATTGTGGAAAAAAGCGCAACCCGAACATATCATGCGATGGCGTTCGCCGTGGAGTGAAGGTTTCCCCGGCTGGCATCTCGAATGTTCGGCAATGGGACGTAAATATCTGGGCGATAAATTTGATATTCACGGCGGCGGAATGGATTTGCTTTTTCCGCATCACGAATCGGAAATCGCTCAATCGCAAATAGCAAACGGCGATACTCCCTGTCAATATTGGATGCACAATAATATGATTACCGTAAACGGGCAGAAAATGGGGAAATCGCTTGGCAATTCCATTATGCTCGACGAGTTTTTTACAGGCAGCCATCCGCTGCTTGCACAAGCATATACGCCAATGACAGTGCGGTTTTTTATTCTTCAGGCACACTACCGCAGCACTCTCGATTTCAGTAACGATGCCCTGCAAGCCGCCGAAAAAGGACTTAAACGCCTGATGCAAGCCGTAAAAACATTAAACAATCTGCAACCATCGGCAACAGATGACAATAATATCATTAAAAATATCGAAACCGAATGTTATGACGCATTAAACGATGATTTGAACAGCCCGATAGCAATATCGCAACTTTTTGAGGCTGTGCGAATAATAAACAGCGTTGCCGACAAAAAAGAAAAACTAAATGCAAATGACATCGAACGCCTGAAAAAACTGTTCCACAACGTAGCCTTCGACATTTTGGGCTTGAAAGACGAACAAAGCGGAAACCAAAACGAACTTTTGAATAATCTTGTAAAAATGATTGTAGATTTACGCCAGCAATCAAAAGAAAAAAAAGATTGGGAAACAAGCGACAATATCCGCAAACAACTTACAGAACTCGGAATAACAGTGAAAGACACAAAAGACGGAACAGAATGGGTGGTGTAGGGTCGTAAGTCATAAGTTGTAAGTCATAAGTCATAAGTCGTAAGTCGGGGGAAAGTCAATTACGAATTACGAATTGTGAAGGTGAATAAAAAAGTCTTTCGGACTTCTTTTGGAAAATTCGTAATTTCGTAATTCGTAATTGACTTTAACTCCGACCAACGACTAAATACTAACGACTAAATACCAACGACCAAATACTAACAACCAAATAACCATTACTCCCATTTTTTTTGTATTTTTGCAACTTATACAGAAAAAAATGAACAAACAAATGGTAAAAATATTGAAATATCTGGTTTTTTTGGCATTGGCGATAGTGTTAATGTATTTTGCATTCAAATCTGTTGATATTGACAATTTTATCAACGGGTTGCGTAGCGCTGATTACTGGCTTATTGCGGCATCGGTGATTATGGGTATTATTGGATATGTTTTTCGTACTTTGCGGTGGAAAATTCTTATTGATTCATTGGGTTACAATGTGCCGATAAAAAATGTGTACAACGCAACAATGATAGGCTATCTCGCTAATTTTACAATTCCCCGAATAGGCGAAATAATACGCTGCACGGTGCTGAAAAAAACCGACAAAATAGATTTTGAAAAAACTCTCGGAACTGTAATTGTAGAACGCTGTTACGATTTGATTTTCTTGTTTTTATTTCTGATTTTGGTTGTTGCGATACGATTTAAAGTATTTGGAATATTTGTTTCCGAAAAAATATATCATCCTTTAATCGAAAAAATATCGACAATACCTTTATTATTAATTATTTGTGTAATAATTGCGATAATTGCAATCGCACTTTTCATTTTTTACATTCGCAAACGAATAAAAAAAATATTAACAGGCTTAATATCAGGCTTAAAAACAGGAATTAAAATGAAAAACAGAGGCAAATTCCTTTTTTACACAATTTTAATATATCTTTGCTATTGGCTTACCGGCTTTTTAGTAGTGAAAGCCATACCAACAACAGCATCGCTGAACGTAATAGATGCATTATTTTTGTTTGTCATTGGCGCTTTCGGATGGGTTATTCCTGCGCAAGGTGGTTTTGGCTCGTATCACATTCTGGTAGCTTTGGGTTTAGGCGTTTACGGAATTTCATATAACGATGGAATTGTAGCAGCAACAATTTCGCACGAATCGCAGGTAATATTTATGATTTTGCTGGGCTGTGTTTCGCTTGTAGCGTTTCTCTTGATTTCTAAAAAAACAAAAAAAGAAAACAAAAATATAACACAAAAATAATAAATATATGACAGAACAACAAACAACAAACAAAACCGAACTTGAACGTATTCAGTCGCGTATTTATAAAAACGACATTAACAATTTATCAAAAAAAATTGGTTTATGGCGATTTAAATCGTATAAAATTGTTTTTATTTATGGAAATTACGATGTTTTAGACCGAAAGCGAATTGAATATCTCACACGAGTTGCCGATTTTGGTAACCGACTTGTGATAGGCTTACGTTCTGATGATGCCGCAATGCGCTCAGGCACAACCACTCTTGCTAACGACGAATATACCCGCGCAACGGTTTTAGCATCGTTACGATTTGTAAGCAGAGTTGAAATTATTGACGATGTGTCGCCGCTTGAATTTATAAAAATTCTAAAACCGCATGTCCTTGTCGATTCAAAAACCGACGCCAAACAAGCCGCTTGCTACGAAACAATAATTGCAAACGGAGGAAAAGTTGAACTGATAGATTAAAAATTAGCAATGAAAAAAATATGGCAAAAGTAAAAAAAGCATTTTTTTGTAAAAATTGCGGACACGAAGCGGCAAAATGGCTCGGCTGTTGCCCAGCGTGCGGAGAATGGAATACTTTTGTCGAAGAAATTATTTCAAAACCAACAACATCGGCAATAGGAATAAGCAACTCAAAATTGCAACCTCAACTTATTGACGATATTGATTTTTCGCACGAATCGCGTATCGATTTAAAATCTTCGGAACTCAACAGAATTCTCGGTGGAGGCTTGGTTTGCGGCTCAATGATTCTTATTGGCGGAGAACCGGGAATAGGAAAATCTACTCTGAGTTTGCAAATAGCAATTAATTGTCCCAATCTTAAAACACTATACGTTTCGGGCGAAGAAAGCGCGCAACAAATAAAACTTCGCGCAATTCGACTTGGCGCAGAAGATACCCAATGTTATATTTTAAGCGAAACCCTGCTCGAAACAATTATAACGCAAACCAAAGAATTAAATCCCGATATTCTTATAATTGACTCCATTCAAACGCTTTATTCAGAGCGCATTGACTCGTCGGCAGGAAGCATTTCGCAAATTCGCGATTGCGCAATGCAATTACTTAAATTTGCAAAAGAAACCAATACTCCTGTTTTCGTTATCGGACACATAACCAAAGACGGAACTCTTGCCGGACCTAAGGTTTTGGAACATATTGTAGATGTTGTGTTGCAATTTGAAGGCGATAACAATCACGTATATCGTATTTTACGCGCCACCAAAAACCGTTTTGGCTCGACCGCCGAAATAGGAATTTTTGAAATGCAACATAATGGTTTGCAGGAAATTGAAAATCCTTCGGAAATACTTATTTCGCAACACAACGATTCATCGTTTAGCGGCGTATCAATTGCGGCTACAATGGATGGCGTGCGTCCGTTGTTTATTGAAACACAATCGCTTGTAAGCACCGCCGCCTATGGAGTTCCGCAACGCTCTACAACAGGAATTGATGTGAGGCGACTGAATATGCTGCTTGCCGTACTCGAAAAACGAGCAGGATTTCGGCTGGCGATGAAAGACGTTTTTTTTAATATCACAGGCGGTTTGCGGCTATCGGATACGGCTGTAGATATGGCGATTGTAAGTTCCGTACTTTCGTCGAATTTTGATATTCCGATTCCAATAAATTGCTGTTTTTGCGCCGAAGTGGGACTTACGGGCGAATTTCGTCCGGTAGCACATATTAATCAGCGAATTTCCGAAGCCGCACGTTTGAATTTCAAAAAAATATTCATTTCAAAATACAACAAACTCGAAGATAAACGACCCGCAAACATCGAAATAATTTCTGTTGCAAAAATTGAAGAATTGCTGAAAATTCTTTTTGGCAGGAATTAAAATATTGGTATTTAGTCGCTGATTTGAAAAGTCTTGACAAACTTTCCAACTTCTTTAACTTTCGACTAAATACTAACGACCAACGACTAAATACCAAATACTAACGACCAACGACTAAATACCAACGACCAACGACTAAATACCAAATACTAACGACCAACGACTAAATACCAAATACTAACGACCAACTACCAACGACCCATCTTCATCTTTCCAAAGAATATCCCGTAAGCGTGATGTAAATTACGGTATCGTCATCAACGGTGAATTTACATTCCGAAAATGGCGGCGTTCCCATTTTTCCTTTTGCGTTGTTGCTGAAACCTGTTTTTTCGATAGGGATTCCGAACGAACCGGT
>JAITOP010000094.1 GCA_031289895.1 Prevotellaceae bacterium | reverse complement strand
CATTCATATCAATAGAAACAAATGTAGCTCAACCAATCAAAACCTCGTAGAGGTTTCATCTTATTTTTATCTTGCATTGTGAATCCCATATTGGGATTTTTAATTGTCTTGTTTCTCTTTTTCTATTGATATGAATACCCTAAAGGGCAAGCCGTTATCCATTGTCAATTTCTTTTTTCCAATACCATATTCGCATTAAATTTTAATTGTTGTTTTTTTGCCTTCCATAAAAAAGAGACGTAACATGTTACGTCTCTACATTTTTTGTTGCACCAAAATTTATTCGATAATTTGGCTCTTGACTCTTGTATCTTGCTTCTAATTACTCGTTATATTAACGCTGTATTGTTTTACAAGGCTTTCAAATTTGGCAAATTCGGCGGCATTTTCAAATCTGTCTTCGCTAAATTCGTAGCGGTTTTTATCGTTTGTGTAAATTATTACTTGTTTGCCTTCGTCTTCGTCGTTTTTTGCGTACAATTCGTTTATATTTGCAAAATCAACTGAAATTTTTTCACTTTCGCCTTTGGGAAACGACAGGCTTGTTTCGGTTATCTCAATAGGATTTGGATTGTTTGCCGATTTTTTTGCGCTGTTGTATTTATAATATGCGTAGGCAATAAATATAACTGCACAAACAATCAGAATGTAAACGCTGTTGGGATATTCCAGCAGGCTAAAGTTTTGAATTGCTATTCCGTATTTCAATACTTGTGCAAGAATAGCAAGGGCAACAAATGCTATTGCAGGATAGCAATAGCTGAAAGCAAATTTTTCTTTGTAATTAAATGTCTGTTTCATAATTATTTTTTAAAATTTAATATAAATATTTTTATTTCTGTCGAAAGAATAATTGTATCGGACAGCCTGTAAATTCAAAGTTTTCGCGCAGGCGATTTTCTAAAAAACGTTTATACGGTTCTTTGATATATTGTGGCAAATTACAGAAAAAAGCAAACGTTGGCGTTGGCGATGCAAGTTGCGTGATATATTTTACTTTTATATATTTTCCTTTGTTTGCGGGCGGTGGCGTGCCTTCTATTATCGGCAGCAGTACATCATTAAGTTGTCGGGTTACTATTTTGCGTTTTCTGTTTTCGGCAACTTTTACTGCTGTTTGTAAAACGTCGTAAATGCGTTGTTTATTGATTACCGAAACAAATATCACGGGAACATCCGTAAACGGGGCAATGCGGTCGATAACTTTCTTTTTATAATCGCGCATTGTGTTTGTTTCTTTTTCAACCAAATCCCATTTGTTTACAACAATTACGCAGCCTTTTTTATTTTTTATTATCAGATTGTATATGCTCATATCCTGAGCTTCAACGCCTTGTGTAGCGTCCATCATAAGAATACACACGTCCGAATTTTCGATAGAGCGAATTGAGCGCATTACCGAATAAAATTCCAAATCTTCGGTAACTTTATTTCTTTTTCGCAATCCTGCGGTATCGACTAAAAAGAAATCGAAATCAAATTTTTTGTATTTTGTTTCTATCGAATCGCGTGTTGTGCCTGCGATTGGTGTAACGATGTT
Source organism: Prevotellaceae bacterium (assembly GCA_031289895.1). Taxonomy (GTDB): domain Bacteria; phylum Bacteroidota; class Bacteroidia; order Bacteroidales; family UBA932; genus JAIRKV01. The sequence goes on along the minus strand of JAITOP010000094.1, from coordinate 2,702 downwards.
TCTTTCTTCGTCGAGCAGTGCATTTGTGAGCGATGATTTTCCTACATTTGGTTTTCCGACAACGGCAATACGCGGAAGTTCATCCGATTTATCGTCATTTTGTTCGTTATTATTTTTGTCGAAACATTTTACAACATCGTCAAGCAAATCGCCTGTTCCGCTGCCGCTGATTGACGATACGCAATAAGGTGCGCCAAGTCCGAGTTTATAAAATACATTACTGTCGAATACTCTGTTGTTGTTGTCAACTTTGTTTACTACCAGAAAAACTTTCTTTTTTATGCGGCGTAAAATATCGGCAACCGTGTCGTCAAAATCGGTGATTCCTGTTGCTACATCAACCATAAAAACGATAGCATCGGCTTCGTCAATAGCAAGATGCACCTGTTTGCGAATTTCTTCTTCAAAAATATCTTCTGTATTTGTTGCATATCCGCCGGTATCAATCACCGAAAATTCTATGCCGTTCCAGTCTGATTTTCCGTAGTGCCGGTCGCGCGTAACACCCGATGTTTCATCTACAATTGCCTGCCTCATTCCCACCAAACGGTTGAATAACGTTGATTTTCCTACGTTAGGACGTCCTACTATTGCTAAAATATTTCCCATTTTTAATTTTTACAGGCGCAAAATTACATTAAAAACTTGATTTTGCACAAATAATAAAAATAAAAAATGATAATTTGAAAATAATTTTAGTACTTTTGTAAGTTGTAAGTCGTAAGTTGTAAGTCATAAGTCGTTGGTCGTTGGTCGTTAGTCGTTAGTCGTTAGTCATTAGTCGTTGGTCATTAGTCGTTAGTCATTTTGTTGAATTGAAAAAATCTTTATAACTTTATGAACTTTACAAACTTTATACTTTACAAACTTTATAACTTTATGAACTTTACAAACTTTATACTTTACAAACTTTATTAACTTTTTATTTATTACATTTATGGAACTACAATCACAAGAAAAAGCAATATCAGTTAATTCGGCAATAAACAATGTAACTGTTTTTCTTCGCGGTGCTGAAATTCAGCGCGAAGGCTCTGTTGCCATTCAAGCCGGCACACAAAAATTGATTTTGGAAAATTTGCCTCAGAATATAAATCCTCAGAGTATTCAGGTGGCAGGCTTAGGAAATTTCACTATTTTGGGTGTGAGCCACCGCATAAATTATTTGAAACCTGCCGAAAAAACAAAGGAAGTAACCGATTTGGACAAAACATTGAAAACATTGCAGGAAAAAATTACATTGCAACAAGCCACTCGCAACAATCTTATGGCAGAAGAAGAAATGCTGAAAAAAAATCAATCTATCGGTGGTTCTCAAACAGGCGTAAACGTTACGGAACTGAAAGATTTTGCCGATTTTTATCGTGCGCGTCTCAGCGATTTAACTACACGTACAATAGAAACAGCTGCAAAAATTTATGAAACGCAAAAAGAAATTGATAATATCAACAATCAGTTGCGCACACTTCAATCTGTGCCTCAAAAACCTACAAGCGTAATCACTGTTGAAATTACTGCGCCTGCGGCATCGCAAATAAAATTATCGGTAAATTATTTGGTGTATAATGCAGGCTGGACACCGTCGTACGACTTGCGCGCATCTGATATAAACAATCCTGTGGAATTAACTTACAAAGCAAATATTTATCAAACAACAGGCGAAGAATGGCTAAACATAAAACCTGTATTATCAACCGCTAATCCTACGCTTAATAATGCCAAACCGACATTAAATCCTTGGTATTTGTCGTTCTATGAATCTGTGCCTGTAGATGCTTATCAGGCGTTTAATTCGGAAGAATTGATGAGTGAAAAACAAGTTAAAAAATCAAAAGTAGTAATGGAAGAAAGATATGACGAGATGAGAGTGGATGAGTCGCCCGCACTTTCATCATACGAATCAATAACAGTGCAGGAAAGCCAAACGAGCATTGAGTTTATGATAGATATTCCATACACAATTCCAAGCGACGGACAATCACATTCGGTAGAATTGGCAAAATATTCGCTGCCTGCTGTGTATGAATATTATGCAGTGCGCAAACTCGAAAAAGATGTGTTTTTATTGGCAAAAGTAACAGGTTGGGAAAAATTAAATTTGTTATCGGGACAGGCAAACATATTTTTTGAAGGCAGATATGTTGGCGAATCGAATATCGAAACACGCCAAACCGACGATATGCTTACACTTTCGCTGGGTCGCGATAAAAATATTACCGTTACGCGAATACGTAAACGCGATTTTTCGGGAAAACAATTTTTGGGCAGCAATATTACCGAAATTCGCGAGTGGGATTTAACCGTACACAATAAGAAAAACCAAGATATAACCATTATTTTAGAAGACCAAGTGCCGGTATCAACCGAAAAAGAAATAAAAATTGAAGACCTGAATATTTCAAATGCCGAAAAAAATACGGAAACAGGAAAATTAACATGGAAACTTACGCTAAAACCCGCCGAATCGCACAGTATGAACGTAAAATATTCGGTAAAATATCCAAAAAATTCAAAAGTGGTTTTGGAGTAAAAATATAGTCGTAAGTCGTAAGTTGTAAGTCGTAAGTCAATTAGTCGTTACAAATTTTGTTGATTTGCTGATTTGATTTGTTGTTGATATTGTTCGACCCCATTCGGGGTCGGAGGTGGTATGTGGATATTCGTTTTCTATAAACATTTGAATCCTAACGGATTCAGTCTGT
>JAITOP010000007.1 GCA_031289895.1 Prevotellaceae bacterium | reverse complement strand
TCTTGAGAATTAGGCAAAGTGCAATAAATTTCGTCTATCATGTTTTCGAGCACATAAGTTTCTACTTCATGCGTCATTCCCAAGTAATTGGGAAGCGAATTTTTCAACAGGATATTGTCGTCAAAAAAACCATAAATCCGATATCCGTAAGCCATTTCTTTTTTCATTTCGGTATAGAGGCTCATACCATTTTTACCTGCCCCAACAATAATTACCCGTTTATAATTACGGCCTCTTTTCCTGTACAGCTTCAAAGATTCTCTTGCGAGAACCCTCCATATTGTAAACAGAAAGTACAGAAACAGATAAAAGAAAACAAGAAAATTATTAGGAAAAAGTTCAGCCTCCAGATTCAGGAAGAAAAGGCTGGTTATAAAAATTATCAAGTGCATAGAAATCAAAGACAAAGCGTGTTGAACTACTTTGTCGGTAAACACCACCGGCCGATATATTCTGATCGGCACAAAATAAACGGAGAAGATATAACTGAAATTCAGCAACAATACGATTATCCTGAAACGGGAATAAAAACCGTCTAATTCAGGCATTTTACACCAATCGCTTATTGTAAAAAATAACATATTCAGCAATACCAGATCACCGAGGACAATCAACCATTTTATTAAAAAACCATACCCTGTTTTATCTCTTGTCATATTTTCCCGATTTTGCCTGCAAATTTAATCTTTTTAGGAATATAAAACAAATATAAAACAAAAAAAGCACCCAAAATTTAGGGCGCTTTTTTTGTTTTTACTTCTTTCTTATTTAAAATTTACTTGTTAGCGCTCATAATAACAACTCTGTTCCAGTTGTTTTCTTTATAAGGCTGTTCGTCCGAACCCTTCCATTCTACTGTAATATTCTGGGAAGGAATGTTGTATTTTGCAGTAAGTTCTTTAGCAACAGCTTTCGCACGTTTTTCAGAAAGGCCTAAATTGTACTTGCCTGTACCTGTTTTCTTATCTGCATAACCAATCACTTTAATTTTTTCGCCGGTATTCTTCATAAATTCTGAGGTATTGTAAACGCTGATTTGTTGATTTGCATCAATCTTAGCGCTGTTTAAGCGGAAGAATACTACGTTCGGAACATAATTGATTTGTTCGTTCACGATAGGAGCGACTTGCGGACATTCGGGACAAGAAACCGGACGTTTCGATAATTTGTCATTTTCAGCGCGAAGTGCGTTGATTTTTGCGTTCAAATCATCAATCAAACCATAATCCATCGGTTCAACTACGTCGAAATCGGTTTTTCCTAATTTGAATGTCAAACCCACAGAAGCAGATCCAATAACTTCATTCTGAGCATCGTGAACATACCTATCGAAATAGTCGGGAACAATGGCTGCGCCTAAGTCGAAATCTAAGTTTACACGTTTGCTCAAGTTGAATCCAAACTGAATACCTGCGTTAACGGTAAGGAGATTGGCATAACGGTTGTACTGTTGATCTGCAGAATAAATGTAAGATAGAGGTGGCGCAATCGTTTCATCCAAAGTCATTCTATGAGCAAAACCTACACCTACATAAGGAGTGAAATTAAACAATTTGGTCGGAGAATAAACGCCCCAATAATTTGCAAGATTCCACAAAGCATCCAAATGTACATTGTAGTAAGTGTCATGTTGCATGTAAAGAGCATCATCTTCAAATCCGTGAACGGTACCGCCTTGTCCTTTCAACCTGACTCCCCAATACGGATTAAACCATTTCCCGATAGACAATGTCGGCATAACTGTAACCCTGTCTGTAAAACTGGCATCCGCATCGTGGTCTCCAAAAATGGTCTGACCACCGACGCCGATATTGATAAACCAGTTATCTCCGGCATTACTGTGCTTGAAAGCAGTCTTGTAACCTGCAGTCTTGCTTTCCTGAGCTTCTTGTGCAAACGCATAAAATGAGAAACTCATCATAAGACTCATCAAAAGAATTTTCGTTTTCATAACTCAATCAAAATAAATTATATTAATATTAATTACAATTCTCATTACTAATTATCGTACAAAGATACACAAAATAATGATATGCACAAAAAAAAATTACAAAAGTATTAAAAAAAAAATATATTATAGTTTTTTTTGTACAGAACCAATATATATACAACAAAAATCATACCGAATTTGTTGTAAATCAAAATATTTTTTTATTTCCTTTACTTGCAAACTTATATATTTTTACAAAACACGGAATTTTCAATAACTATTTGTTGTCATATAGATTTTGATTACCTTTGCACATTAAAAATTAAAGCATATTAAAATGTCATATTACCAAAGAAACAGTTTTTTCGGCTCTTTTCCTGCTGTCACAAGAAATCTGCTGATCATCAATATCGTTGTCTGGTTAGCATGTAATTTGATCAAACACTTGGAGTTCTATTTTGCTCTGTTTAATTTACATTCAGGGTATTTTAAGTTGTATCAACTTGTTACATATATGTTCACGCATGTTGATTTCAATCACCTTTTCTTCAATATGTTTGCTTTATTCAT
>JAITOP010000345.1 GCA_031289895.1 Prevotellaceae bacterium | reverse complement strand
TTCATTTTAATCTTTACAACAAATTTTCTATAAATTTTACTCACGAGCCGTTTTTTGAATACGAATTTACCGAAGGCTTGCTGAAAATGAGATTGTTGGATAAAACTCCATATCCAAAGGTTTTGAATGATATTGAAGAAAATAAATTTGATACCACAATTCTAAAAGAAGAAGTAATAACAACAAAATTTATTAAAAAATTGTGGGACGATAATATACAAAATAAACGCTACACCATCGACCGTTATTACAATCCTGTGCAAACAGAATATAATTTCGGGCGATTGCAGATTGATTTAAATTTTAAACGCACACAAACGCCGTTGCAACCATTAAACTTTTTACTTTTTAGCAATGACGATTCTAAATTTATGCGAATATATCCGGGAAATACCACCGTTATTCACAATTTGAGCGAAGGATATTACAAACTAATAAGTTTTTTCAACAATAAAGAATATCAAATTCTCGATTCTATTCACGTAAAAGTCAACGGATTGAATTATCAAAGAATAAATATCGACACCGAATTGCAAAAAGATGCATTCGGCAATAATATTGACAGTTTATTAAACGCTTTCGCATTAGAAAACAATATAATAAACGAAAATAAAGAATTGCAAACAATACAAGCCACATACCTACATAGCGGAGTTAATTATACAGGCGAAGGAAAAACGGTGTCAGGATATGTTTTTGACAGAGAAAACAAGCCTATTTGGTATGTTTCAGTAGTAGTAGCCGGAACAAATTATGGTACTTTTACCGACGATAGCGGATATTATTCAATAAAAATTCCATTTGATAAGGATGTATTGACATTTTCCTACTTAGGATACGGCAAAGCGGAAATAAATTTACTTTACGATAACACAACAAATGTTTATTTAATTGAAGACTCAACTATGCTTCAAGAATCTATTGTTGTTGGATATAGTACGGTGAAAAAATCAAATCTTACAGGTTCTGTTACAACAGTATTGCAGGGAAAAGTTGCAGGACTTCAAACATCAGAGGATAATTCTAATATTAAGATACGAGGAATGAGTTCTTTGGACGCAGGCACAACACCATTATACGTTATAGATGGTAAAGTTTATACAGGTGGAGATTTGGATTTAGATAAAATGCAAATTGCAGATATTTCGGTATTGAAAGATGGATTTGCTTTATATGGCTCGCGTGCGGCAAACGGCGTTGTAATTATCACAACAAAAAACGGATTTAAATTTAATGATATTATAGATGCAAATCAAAAAGATGCTAAAAATGCTGAATCTGATAAAACGTTTTTTGCAGAATCGGCGCAAGCAAGTTCAATTCGTTCTGATTTTTCTGATTATGCCTATTGGCAACCGCGATTAATAACAGATAAATTCGGAAAAATTTCATTTGAAACAACACTTCCCGATGATGTTACAAACTGGAATACTTATGTTCTTGCTATGAACGATAACAAACAAAGCGGACAAACACAGGGAAATATTCGCTCGTTTAAGCCGTTTTTGGCGCAACTTGCCGTTCCGCGTTTTCTTGTCGAAGGCGATACCACAAAAATTATAGGAAAAACATTAAACTATACAGCCGATTCGGTAGAAATAAAAACAACATTCGATATTGATGGAAAAAACGTATTTACGCAACAACGCACCTCCTCTAACGCTTTTCTTGACACATTGCAATTAATAGCCCCAAACGATAGTTTAAAAGTGCGATATACAATGACAAAACAAGATGGTTATTTTGATGGCGAAGAACGTGAAATTCCTGTTCTAAAACAAGGATTATTGCAAACAACAGGCGAGTTTATTCTTCTCGACAAAGATACAACTTTTACAAAAATATTCGACCCCAATCTGGGAACTGTACATTTGTTTGCCAAAGCCGATTATATAGATGTTATAAAAACAGAAATAACTCGTTTGGCAAACTACCAATATCAATGTAACGAGCAACTTGCATCGAAATTAAAAGCGTTGCTTGCAAAAAAGAAAATCGCTGAATTTCAAAAAACAAGCTGGGATGACGATAAAAAAATAAACAAAATCATTAAAACGCTTGCAGAGAGGAAAAACAAAAGCAAATTGTGGGGATGGTGGCAAAATTCGGAAACACAATACAATTTTTCGGCGCACGTGCTATCGGCATTGATACAGGCAAAACAACAAAAATTTAACATATATATCAATATAACCGAATTAGAAGAATTAATGATTTTATATTTGAATGATGCAAATAATAAAGATAGAATAAACATATTGCTAATGCTGAAAAATATTGATTCAAAGATTGATAATATGTCGCATATAAAATATATTGAAAAAGATTCTACACTTAATTTTAATGATTTTCTTAAATTAATGGAATTAAAACAACTGAATAATATTGCCGTTAATGTTGATACACTCAAAAACTTTTATCACGAAACCATTTTCGGCAATGTCTATTATTTTAACAGCAAAGAAAAGGTATCCGAGTACGATATGGAAAATAATAAAATACAAAATACCTTACTTGCCTATCGTATTTTGAGACGCGCAGAATATTCTAAATATGAGCCGATTATAAAGAAAATGCAATCATATTTTTTAGAGAAAAAATCAACAACAGGATGGATAAATACTTACGAAACATCAAATATTATTGAAACTGTTTTGTCAGATATATTGGCAAATAAAAACGAGATAAAACATTCTACGTTAAGCATTTCGGGCGATATAAACCAAGCCGTTCATGTTACAGATAAAACCAGATTGGAATTTGAAACAACATTTAAACCAAACAAAGAAATTACAATAAACAAAACAGGAGATGAGCCGATTTATTTTACTGTTTATCAGCAAATATGGAACAGACAAGTATCCGAAAACACAGGCAGTTTTGTTATACAAACACATTTTCAGAATAATAGTAACCAACTTAAAGCAGGCGAGTTAACAAAAATTATTGTAAAACTTCAAGTTAAAAACGATGCTGATTATGTAATGATAAACGTTCCTGTTCCGGCAGGTTGCTCGTTTGCAAATAAACCGCAACATTTTAAAAATGAAATTCATCGCGAATATTATCGCAACGAAACAGTTATTTTTTGCAATAAATTAAAAGAAGGTTTTTATGAATTTGAAATAGAATTAATGCCTCGATTTTGTGGAACATACAACGTAAATCCCGCAAAAGCAGAATTAATGTATTTTCCTACATTTAACGCAAATACCGAAATGAAAAAAGTGAATATAAAAGATTAATTTATCTGTTAAAACAAAAAAAATATAGCGTAAAAACGCTATATTTTTGATTAGTAGCGGAGGAAGGATTCGAACCAACGACCTTCAGGTTATGAGCCTGACGAGCTGCCACTGCTCTACTCCGCGATATATTTTTGTTAAATCCAAATAATTTTGGGATACAAAAGTAGTGCTTTTTAACGAGAAAACAAAATTTTATTGATATTTTTTAAAAAAAATTTTGCAAATATAAAATTTAATTCTACATTTGCACCCCGAAACTGATTGAGGAATTATTTAAAAAGATTTTTTATTTAGATAACTGGTCCATTCGTCTAGGGGTTAGGACGCAAGGTTTTCATCCTTGAAACAGCGGTTCGATTCCGCTATGGACTACAATAAAAACAATAAGAATTATGGCAAATCATAAGTCAGCAATAAAAAGAATAAGACAGACAAAAACACGTAGAATTCATAACAAATACTACGCGAAAACAACACGTAACGCAATAAAAGCCTTACGTAACACAACAGACAAGACTGCGGCTGAGTCGTTATATCCGAAAGTGTCGGCAATGCTTGATAAGCTTGCTAAAAAGCATATTGTGCACAAAAATAAAGCGGCAAACCTGAAAAGCAAACTTGCTCTTAAGGTGAACGCTCTCTAATTTTTTTAATGGTTTTAATTATTGGGCAAACCCTCTTTCGCACGAAAGAGGGTTTGTATGTTTTAAACGTTTATGTTACTGATTTTTTTTCATTACTGACCGACTAAAAAAAATCAAAAAAATGGCTAACCGATACCGATTAGCCCGAAAAGTTTTAATTTTGAAGAATGAAAAAAAAAGTTACAACAATGGAAAAAGAAAAAGTATTGCATATTTATTTAGACGAGCAGGCTGTTTTGCCGGCAGAATATGCATCGCACAAGTTGATATCCAAAGGCTTTCATCAGCCGGTGGAAATAAAAGATTTTCCGCTTCGAAATAAG
>JAITOP010000307.1 GCA_031289895.1 Prevotellaceae bacterium | reverse complement strand
CAAAAATATCGAAATGAGCCTTCGCTTTTCCCCGAAAATCAGGGGGCTTACTTTTGAAAAGCAACAATTTTACAAAATAAAATACCTGATTATCAGTAAATTACAAAAACAAATAAATGAAAACCAACTTTAGCGGACAATAATGATTTTGTTTATTAAAAAAAAATACTTTATCTTTGCACTTTAGCAATCGGGGCAGTAAAGAGTAATTTTTATTTTCATACAACAAAAATAACACTTTTTCCCTGATTGTTAATCTTTTATAACAGCATACTTTTTATAACACTACCATTGTGTTTTATGTATGCAAAAAAAGTACTACCTTTGTCTTTTTAAAACTGCCTAATTAAAGGTTATTTAAAGTGAATACTAAAAAGGTTGTGAAAAGCAATGTTTTTTGGTTTGCTGGCGTATGTCGATTTTATGTTGTTTTTGCTTTTGTGTTCTTCGCCTCAATCGGCTGCTCAAACGACAAGCCACAGGTAAGCGGAAAAATATCAAACAGAGCAGAAACTCCAATGTTGGAGGCATTTAATGTCAGCACCATAATTTCGGATTCGGGGATTACTCGATACAGAATTACTACGCCTGAATGGCGCGTTTATGACAAAGCCGCCGAATCGTACTGGCTTTTCCCAGAGGGCTTGCACTTTGACAGATTTGACCTCAACTACAATGTTGATGCTCAAATAGATTGTAACTACGCAACTTACTATGACAAACTGCAACTTTGGGTGCTGAAAGATTCTGTAAAATGCACCAATATTGCAGGTGAACAATTCGAAACAAATTTGCTTAATTGGAGCTATACAGAAGAGCGAATTTATTCCGACTCCGCAATTAGAATTATAAAAAAAACAATGATTATCAATGGAGTAGGCTTTGAGGCAAATCAAATGCTAACAAAATATCACATCAACCAGGTTACCGGTATATTTCCGATTGACTCTGAGGAAAATGACAGCACCGAATTAATTAACAATGAATAATACAGACCTTATTTCTCAAACATTTGCGGCTGAAAACAGCCAAAATTACAACTTGATTATCAGAGAGCTTTCCGATGGCTTTGTCTTTGAAGTAAACGAGGCAGCGAGCGGACAACGGGTGGCAATCAGAACAACTTCTCAAAAAGATTTTGAAAAACTGCAAGACGAGCCGCTGTTGCAACTTGTTTATAATCAGGCAAAAATAATCACAAAAAATCTTCCTTTTGCCTTCGTTCCCAAAGAATTTTTTGACGAAGAGCAGGCACATTTTTATCTTCCAATCACAAAAGTTCAGCAGAAGAGGGCAAATGTTGAGATTATGGAAATTGAAAAATTTGGAGTTGCCGGAATTTTTAATTATAGAGAAAAAATTGAAATTCAAAACATTATAAGTGAGAAAATTGTTGTGTCGCATCCGCTTTTTGAACTTTTACAAACAGCCGAAAGTGCAGTTGAAAAGGCAATTTTTGTTGAAATTGCCTCTCAAAATATGTACATTGTAGCGGTAGATGGGGCTAAACTTCTGTCTGTAAATGCTTTTGAGGTTAAAACCAACGAAGATATTGCCTATTTTTTGCTGCTGACTGTGAATCAACTGAATTTTGATGTAAATGAAGTAGTTATAGAAATAATTTGCGAAGGAAATAAAGCACTTTTGACACTTCTGAAAAAATATTGTCTTATTACTCATCACGAAATTAACAGGGTAAAACTCTAATTTACAATAAAATGCGAATTGTCAGCGGAAAATTTAAAGGTATTCGATTTGAGCCACCGAACAATATCACAGCACGACCAACAACCGATTTTGCAAAGGAAGGATTATTTAATGTATTGAGTAAATTCACTGATTTTGAGGATATTACTGTATTGGATTTGTTTGCAGGAACAGGGAGCATAAGTTATGAATTTGTTTCACGCAGAGCAAAACAGGTTACCGCAATCGAAATGAGTAATACGCAAATTGAGTTTATAAAAAAGATTATTAACAAATTGAAAACAGGCAATTTACATATTTACAAAAGTGAAGTTTTCAGATTTTTGGAAAAATGTTCCGAACAATATGACCTTATTTTTGCCGATCCTCCGTATCAAATGAAAGAATCGGCAGATTTGCCCAAAATAATATTTGAACGCAGATTGTTGAAAGAGGATGGTATTTTTGTACTCGAACACGGCAAGAATTTTTCTTTTAAGCAAGACGAAAATTTTATCGAAGAGCGGAAATACGGGAATGTGAGATTTAGCCTTTTTTCTTATCACGGAACATTTACACTATCATAAAAATATGGGCGAACTAAAACGGCAAACTTCCGCTTCTTTAGCTTGGAGTATAATTGATAAGTTTGGTTTTCAGACAGTTGCCTTTCTGGTAGGGGTGGTTACTATGAGGCTGATATCGCCTGACGATTTTGGAATTATTGCTGCCCTTGCAATCTTTACATTGCTCAGTAACATATTGGTAGAGAGCGGATTTACCGTTGCTATGGTACGGCGAACGAGCAACACCAACGACGAATATACCGCCGCCTTCTACTTCAACATAGCTATCAGCGTGCTTTTCTATGTTGTGCTTATGCTTGCCGCACCGTTGATAGAAGGCTATTACGACAAAATAAACTTTCCTGACCATTTGGCTCAATTTCTGTTCCTGGCAATTTTAATCAATTCTTTCGGAATTATACCAAATATCATTTTAGTTAAATCGCTTAAATTCAAGTATATATCTATTGCTAATTTATCGTCCGCAATAATTTCGGGAGTTGTGGTGGTGGTGCTTGCAATCAAAGGCTACACCTGTTGGGCGTTGGCGTGGCAGCAGGTTTTGCAAGTGGTAGTGCGTACGGCGATAATGTGGTTTTTTAGCAGGTGGAAACCATCATTAAAACCCTGTTTTTCAGTGATTAAAGAGTTGTTTTCGTTCAGTGCTATTTTGATTGCCACCAGCATAATATCCACAGGCGTAAAAAGTTTATACACCTTTTTGATTGGCAAAAAGTATAATGAAACCGATTTGGGATACTACGGACAGGCAAACAAATTTCATCAAATACCGGGTAACATTGTGTCGGGGTCGTTGTCGGGCGTGGCGTATCCTATACTGTCAATACTGAATTTGGAGAAGGAACGACAATTGATTTATTTCCGCAAAATAATGAGAATTACCGCATTTTTGATTTTCCCGATGATGTTCGGACTAATCGGCGTAGCTGAGAATTTTATTTTAGTTTGCACCAATGTGGTGTGGCTTCCTGCTGTTCCATACCTGCAAATTCTTTCAATTTCGGCAATGTTTATGCCGTTTCAAAATCTTTGCCTTCAAATTTTAAACGTAATGGGACAACCCAAATGGAATTTCCGCCTCGAAATGATACGCAATTCATTGATAATTATAAGTTTAATTGTCTGTGTATTATCAATAAATATTGAGTTTGAGCCTCAATTTTCAATACATTTTTTTTTATTTAAAAACAATTTTACTATCTCTGTCCTGCTTGTCGGGTTTTCGATAGCCACATTTTTAGCCTACATAACAAGTATTTTTGTCATAGGTAAGTTTATCAAATACAGCATATTAGAACATTTTAAAGACATTTTGCCATACGTTGTAATATCAATCTTTATGTATTTGATAATCTGTGGTTTAACCTTTTTAAATCTGAATATGTACCTTGAATTTATTTTGCAGGTAGTGACCGGCATAATTTTCTATTTTACAGCCACCTGGCTTTTGGGTTCAAGAATATTGAAAGATACAATCGAATTGTTGAAGAGTAGAAATTAACGTTTTATCTTTTTAACACTCAGCCGAATTTAGTTTGCCGCTGCCACAAACTTTTGGAGATACCTTTTGAAATTTGTATCTATTGCCTATTATATTGATTATTAATGCGAATTAGGGTTAAAAAATGCTGTTCGTAGGACAAAAAGAATGAATAATGAATAATCAAATGCGGACTTTGCGAAATAATTGCATTTATGTCCGTAGGACAAAACGGGAATAACCGTAAGTGAAATTTACGGCTAAAAACTTACTGATACCTCAACCCGTAGGGTTGACAGTGATATTAATTCAACCCATAATTCGCACCATTATGATAATATAAACATGTTTCTAATACAGCTTAAAATCCAATGCTTTCAAACACACATCGTTATACCAAATTTCGTAGCGGTAGTTGCCTGCTTGCAGAAATCCGTTCGTTTCGCTGCCATAAATGGTTGTTAATTTGACAACTCCAGTGTCATAGAATTTGGTATTAGCATCAATCATTGTTGCTTTTAGTTCATTATCTTTGAATAGTTTTATATTAAGTTTAACAGTTTTCCCATATTGCTGCAACCCTCTATATTCAATTTGGAGCAGCAGCCACTTTATAGAAGAACTGTAAAGTGTATTTCCAAAAGGTGTTATCACTGTACCATTTCCATCTACATTACCAACTTTGACAGATTTGATTATGACAGGGAATAACTGTGCAATTTCACTGAGTTTTTCTTTGAGAGTACTGTTTTCCTGCTCTTCTTCGCCCTGCATCATAAGCATAAGGTTGTTGTTACGCTTTAGTTCCTCTATTTCTGACAGAAGATGTTGTTTTTCCGGTTGTAAATTTGCGATTTCAGTTTGCAATCGCTGCCATTTAGTAACAAGTTCTGTATCTATTTTCGCATTACACTTGTCTATCCAATCCTGAAAATCAGCTTTATCGCATTTTTGTGCCAAACCTTTATTGAAATATGTTTTTGCCTCTGTGTATTTGCCTGCATTATAATTTGCGATTCCATTGTCAAGCAAATCCTTGCAAATTTGTGCAGAAGCATAATTGCAAATAAAAATAATTGTGATTAATAATGTTAATTATTTATATATTTTGGTATAAGCGTTTAAGTCGCCCAAGTTAATGTATTGATTTATAGCCTAATTGGTTTATTCAGCACCATTCTTTTTATGAGTAAATCGAAGATTGACCCCATAAATGCCCGTCTGTTA
>JAITOP010000224.1 GCA_031289895.1 Prevotellaceae bacterium | reverse complement strand
CTTTTACGGGATTTTGTACAAGTGGACTCCATACTTTTACTCTATCTTTTGCAATTACAACCGCATTTGCCCATACATATTTACCATCGTTACCTGCAATGGCAAATCCTTTAAGTAAAGTGTTGGTATATAGTTCTGAACCATCTGAGGTAAAAGTTAAAATAATACTATTGCCTTTAATTTCCATGCTTTTGTATAAAGGACCTTGACTAACCAACGATTCGCTGTAAGCAACACGTTGAGCTTCCAAAGCCAAACGCCTGCCAAGTTCTTTTTTATTAAGCGGATGAATATCGTTCCATTCACCAATGTCGATGGTAACAGCCATGCCTGTGTTTGGGAGAGATAAACCTTTTCGCTGTGTATTACGAACTTTTGCCCAATCGCTTTCTATCGGCATTTTCTGTGCTTTCATAAAATTAGGTAATTGAGCATAGATAAACGGCAATTGAGGATTATTCCATTTATCCCGCCAATCATTAATAAAATCAGGAAACAGGCTTGCATATTCATCTGCGCGTTCTGTATTTGATTCACCTTGATACCATATTACGCCTTTTATAGAATAATTAAGCATAGGCGCTATCATGCCATTGTACAAACCTACAGGTTTATAATAAAAAGTAGTTGTAGGTTGCATGGGTGTTGTTAATTTTACACCGATTTTATATTTCCACTCGCCTGTAATATCAATATTTTCGTCACCAACAATTATTTTATATGGTTTTTCTTCAACAAAACCACCATATTTACCATCGCACACAACGCGAATGGCAATAACATTTTTGCCTTTTTTGAGCACTCCTTCTTTAATAGGATAAATTCGCGGCGGATATTCGTATGTGATATTACCTACATAAATTCCATTTATAAAAGTAGAATCTCCATCTACAATGCAACCAAGTCGTAAAATACCTTCTTTTCCTGTCATCGATTCGGGAACATTAATTTCTTTACGAAACCATATAACTCCGTATTTCAAATCAACATCTTGTTCCTGCCAATAACCGGGTAATGAAATATTGTCCCAATCCGAAATATCAACATCGGCTTTATGCCATTTAGAAAATCCTTTGTCGTGTGTATCCAGTTCCTTAGTTCTGTCTATGGTATTTTGTCTGTCTGATTTCATTATATTTTCGACATAATCCTTATTAGCGCATTTTTCTATTTCTTTAACATGTTCCGGATATTTTTTTAGAGTTTCGATACTAATCCATGCTTCGATAGGCGTACCCCCTACGCTTGCGTTGATAATACCAATAGGTACATTATATTTGTCGTACAGTTCTTTAGCAAAAAAATAAGACGTTGCAGAAAGGAACATTGCATTTTTTTGAATTGCAGGTCTCCATTCTGCTCTCCAAAATCCTCCTTCGTTTAAGTCTTTTTCAGATTCGTTAAAATTGTAATTTATAGGAGTGCCGAACAATCGAATATTCGGATTATTCATCTGTTCAATTTCATCCTTATATCTATCCATTACGCGATACATTGGCAACGCCATATTTGATTGTCCTGAGCAAAGCCAAACATCGCCTACAAGAATATCGTTTATTGTAATAGAATTGCTTGCCGTTAGTGTCATAACATAAGGTCCGCCGGATTGTTGTTTTGGTATAATTATTTGCCAATCGCCATTTTTATCTGCTGATGTTTTGTAACTTGCGTTGTTGAAAGTTACGTTAATAGCTTCTTTAGGAGAAGCCCAACCCCATATTTTTAAAGGGACATCGCGTTGCAAAACCATACCATCCTTTATCAGTTTCGGTAATCGTATCTGGGCGAAAACGAAACTTGCGGTAAGAAATAATAAATTAAATAATAGAATTTTTTTATACAAATTTTTCATTTTTTTCATTTTTTTATATGTAAAACATTAGATAAATTTCAAATATTAAGAATAATTTAACTGTTAAAGTGCGCTGTTTTGAACTGAGAATTTATAAATACAACGGCTCAAATATTTTTCTCCCGGACGAATAACAGAATTAGGAAAATTAGGTTGATTAGGGCTATTGGGATAATGTTGAGTTTCTAAACAAAAAGCGCCACGAGAAGGATAGCTAACACCTGATTTTCCCTTTAGCCTTGAAGCACCCATGCCGGTATAAAACTGCATACATGGTTCATTAGTATAAACATCCATTACAATACCGCTATTTTCGGATATAGCTTTGGCTGCTAATTCGTTTATATTTCCATTCGTATTTAATATCCAGTTATGGTCGTATCCTTTGCTCATTTTCAATTGTGCATAGTTATCGTCAATATGTGCGCCAATGTATGTAAGTTTACGTAAATCCATTGGTGTTTCTGTTACCGATTCGATAGCACCTGTCGGAATAAATGTGCTATCCAAAGGAGTAAATTCATCTGCGTTAATTTGAATTAAATGTTCCAATACATTAGAGCCATAAGTACCGGAAATATTGAAATAACTATGGTTTGTTAAATTTATTACTGTAGGTTTATCGGTTGTAGCTTCATACTGAATGTCTATTTCATTATCATCTGTTAACGTATAAGTTACTTTTATATTAATATTACCCGGAAATCCTGCATCTCCATCCGGTGAGAAATACGATAGTTCTAAAGTTTGCCCGTTTATTTGAGTAGCGTTCCATATACAAGCATGATAACCTTTTATTCCACCGTGCAGACAGTGTTGTCCAAATCCGTTAAGTTTATATTCCACTCCATCAAGCATAAAACTTGAGTTTGAAATACGATTAGCATACCGACCTATTAATGCTCCGAAATAACTAAATGATTTGAAATAATCATCAATTTTATCAAAACCTAATACTACGTCTATAAGTTTTCCGTTTTTATCGGGAACCATTAAAGAAACTAATCTGCCTCCGTAATTTGTAATACAAGATTCAAGTCCGTTTTTATTTTTTAATACATATAATGAAATTGTTTTACCTTCCACTTCTGCATTAAAATCAGATAGTTTCAATCCTGAAAGAGTTGTTGTTTCTTCGGTAGGCACATCGTGATTTTTCAGGTCGGAAATGTAAGCCATCGAATCTTCAACTTCAAAATACACCTTGTTTTTGCCCTCAAATACCTGATAAAATAAATCGTTTGGTTTGGCATCAGTTTTCTCTTGAGGATAACCTGTTTCTGCAAATAAATTGCGATACATATTTGTTTCAAAAGTGCCTTTATCCCAAGTCTTGTATTCTTTTTGCGGTTGATTTCCATATAATGGAAACAACAACATACAAAGTAATAAAATACATGTATATATAAGTTTATGCATAAATGTTAATTGTTTTTAAAATGTTCGTAACCATTTTTCAAGTTCCTGAGTCCATTCGCGTTTATAATAAAAATCATCATTGTATCCCCAGCCGTGTCCTCCTGTTGGATATATGTGCAATGTAGCAGATACTTTATGTTCTCTAAGTGATAAATAATAAGTAATACAATTCAATACCAAATTATCGTCTGAAGAAACAGATATAAATGCAGGAGGTGTATTTTCTGTTACCTGTAATTCGCTCGAATATTTAATTTTTAGTTCTTCCGAAGGGTTTTCACCGAGAAGACTTGAACGGAAACTGTTTTGGTGGCTTATGGCAGGATATAATAATATTTGAAAATCAGGTCGGACATCTTTACTTGAAGGTTTAGTGGATATTGCAGATGCTAAATGCCCGCCGGCAGATGCTCCCATTATTCCTATTTTGTTTGGGGCAATTTTCCATTCTGTAGCATGTTGTCTGAATATACGTATTGCCTGTTCGGCATCTGAAACAGGAACTTCGGGATGTCCGTTTGGCATACGATACTTTAATACTGCATAAGTGATACCTAACGAAGTAAACCATTTATTCATGTCAAATCCTTCATGGTTAGGTGCTAATCGAAAATATCCACCACCCGGACACATAATAATAACCATACCATTGGGGTTTTCCGGATGATATACAGTAATAGTAGGGTCGGTAACATTTCCAATTCGTCCATTTTCCAATTGTGTTTCTTCGCCTGTAAGTCCACTATTGTTAGGCACTCCGTTTACCCATAATTTTATAACTTCCGTGTTTTGTGCAGTAATTGATGTACATAAACCAAAACTTAACAGAATTAATAAAAATCGTAGTTGTTTCATGTCAATTAAAATTATATCAAAATCGTTTAATAAATAAGGTTGTCTCAAAAATATTTTTTTCTTTATCTAAAAGGTTGCAAAGTTTTCGTAATGAATACAAGGTATTGATTTTCAATATATGTTTTTGCGTACTTGGTTTCATTCTTTGTGTTCCTTGCGGTTAAATTAACTTTTGAGACAACCCTTTTCATGCTCTTTATAAATTATCTCGGTATATATTTAGGGATTACTTTTCCTCTTTCTTTATCTCTCCATTCTCTTTCTCTGTAATATCTATCAACGAGGTCAATTTTTTTCAGTGTTTCCAAATCCTGAGTAGGTCGTTCCAAATTATACGGGATAGGCATTTTTGCAAACGTTTGAAAATACAAAACACAAGCATCTCTCCACCATATTGCATCGCTGACTTGTATGTATAATTTATTTTGCACATGAGCAAATCGTTCGGGATCAACATATTTTTCCATTCTGTCCCATGTTTTTTGGAAATCCCTGATTTCTTGCAATCCTCTGTCGTAACGGAAACACAATTCTTCCCAAAGTGTACGTCCGCTTCTCATTTTGTGTGTCCATGGTACATGATGAAACCATAAAAGGAATCTTTCGTCACAAGTGGTTATATCTCCATAAGCATCACGTAACGTGGATGAATATTGTTCTATAGCGTTACTCCCCGTTTCTGTTCTATCGAAACCCAGTCCGAATTCATCCGCTTTATGATAATATTTTGGTAACCAGTCGGGACGAGACTGTGATGGTTCAACCCATGGTTCAGGTCCGTAATGATGACCGAAAGCAAACAAATGATGCAATCCAAGCGGCATCATAAAATCAACTTCAGCTTCATGCGAACGCATCATCATATCCACTACAGGTGTAACAAATGCATCATCGTTGGAAAACGTTTGCCTTACCCACTCTTCCGCTATGGCTGCGGCAGATAAATTATTATTCCAATTCAAACGTCCGAAAACATACCAGTTGGCTTGGGCAAAAATATGTCCGCACCAGTTTTTATCTCGAGCGTTTATATTTGATACTCCGGCTATTCCTGTTATCTTATACGGTATAATAGTGCCATCGGTTACTTTAGCAACTGTGCTTCCAATTCCTTCGGTATAAGTATCAGTATGAAGCCACTCTTCCCACATGGTTCCGAGATAGGCTAAATGGTTTGAATAACCAAAATATTCCTGCACAATTTCAACTTCACCCATAACAGGAGTTTTTTTCATAGCTCCAAAGAGTGGACTGATAGGTTCGCGAGGCTGAAAATCAACAGGTCCATTCTTAACCTGTACTGCTACATTTGGTCTGAACTTTCCATCATTCGGATAAAATTCAATATAAGGTTGCTTCGACCGGTCTGTTTCGGTCGGGTCGTAAATAAAAGCTCTCCACATAATAATTCCTCCGTGTGGAGCCAAAGCATCGGCTATCATATTTGCTCCGTCCAAATGAGTACGTCCGTAATCCAAAGGACCTGATGTACCTTCCGAATTGGCTTTCATTAAGAAACCGCCAAAGTCCGGTACATATCTGTAAATTTCCGCCACTTTATCTTTCCACCATTTCTGAACACTTTTATCTAAAGGGTCGCCTGTTTTTAATTCACCGGAAAGTACAGGTGATGCAAAATTTACACCCAAATATACCCGTATATTGTATGGACGAAAATAATCTGCAATTACTTTGATTTTTTCAAGCCATCTTGTTTCAAACATAGCAGGAGTCCCACTTAAAGCTAATACAGTGGCATTAATACCAATGGAAGCATTGGCACGCGCATATTGTTTATAAAAATCCGGGATGCTGGGAAATTCTTCCGGTCTCCAAAAAGTGCCGGGGATTACATTTTTAGCACTGTCTTCCAGCCCAATCATTCCGCCCCAATGGTTTAGAACACGAACGCTGTACGACGGTTTTTCGCTTACGTTTAGCGTTTCCGAAACCGCATTCGTTTCTTGAAGCCTCAATAAATGATATGCTCCATATAACAATCCTGCTTCGGCTAATGCCGAAATAGTAAATCCACTCGACTTATTGCCGGTAATTGTAAATCCTTCTTTACCAAGAGCAACTACGTTTTTTGTTGTTGCTATATTTAATTGTAATGGAGAACCTTTCCATTGAGTTCTCAATTCTTCTAAAGCAATATCAATAGTTGCTCCTTGTTTGTTGGCTGTAACTTGTGCATGCGCATCTTTTTTTGCACGCAACCAAAGTTCATAACCGTCTTCTGCATAAAGCATTGTTGTTCCTATAAATAATAAGGAAAGTAAGATAATTTTTTTCATGTTTTTATTTTTTTTAGTTTGAAAACATTTCTGAGAAATTAATTTTTTTGTTCATTATTTGTTGTAACGTTACGTTTGGTCTTTCCAAATCGTAAGGAATAGGCATTTTTGCAAATTGTTGAAAATAAAGCACACAGGCATCTCTCCACCAAACAGCATCGCTTGCTTGAATACAGAGTTTGTTTTTTACATGTGTAAAACGCTCGGCATCTACATATTTTTCCATTCTGTCCCATATTTTTTGAAAATCGCGTACTTCTTGCACACCGTGGTCGTAATGATAACAAAGTTCATCCCAAAGTGTACGTCCGTTTTTCATTTTATATGTCCATGGCACATGATGAAACCATAATATAAAACGTTCGTCGCAAGTTGCTATATTGCCATAGGTTTCGCGCAAAGGCGTAAAATATTGACTTACAGCATTACTTCCTGTTTCTGTTCTATCATAACCCAAACCTTGTTCATCTGCCCTGTGGTAGTATGAAGGTTTCCAATCGGCACGCCAGCCGGGTTCATGTTCATCGCACCAAGGCTCAGGTCCATAATGGTGTCCACAGGCAAAAAGGTGATGAAGCCCAAGCGGCATCATAAAATCTACCTCTGCTTCGCGTGAGCGCATCATTAAATCTGTAATTGTCCAAACAAACGTTTCGTCATTTGTAAATGTTTGTCGTACCCATTCTTCGGCAATGATTTCTGCTGATAATTTATTATTCCAGCCTAATCGACCAAAAACATACCAGTTGGCTTGACAAAACACATACCCGCACCAATTAGGTGCATTTGCCGCAATATTGGCAACTCCCGAAATGGCGGTGAGTTTATGTCCAAACAATGTGCCATCCGTAGTTTTTGCGACAGTGCTGCCTATGCCTCGTGCGTAAGTATCGGTATCCAAACATTCTTCAAAAGTTGTACCCAAATAAGCTATGTGGTTGGAAGCTCCTAAATATTCCTGTATTATTTCATATTCAATCATTACAGGAGTTTTTTGCATAGCTCCAAACAATGGACTAATTGGCTCGCGTGGTTGAAAATCGATGGGTCCGTTTTTTACTTGTATAATCACATTTGGTCTGAATTTTCCATCGTTGGGAAGAAATTCCAACGATGCTTGTTTTGCTCTATCTACCTCATTCGGGTCATATACAAAAGCTCTCCACATAAGGACACCGTTATGATGCGCTAAGGCATCAGCCATCATATTTGCTCCGTCCAAGTGAGTGCGTCCATAATCAAGTGGACCTGAACTTCCTTCGGAATTTGCTTTCATCAAAAAACCGCCAAAATCGGGTACATACTTATAAATTTCATCCACTTTATCTTTCCACCATTTTTGTACATCTTTATTTAATGGGTCGGCGGTAGATAATTCGCCTAATAATTTAGGAGTAGCAAAATTTGGAGCTAAATAAACTTTTACATGATAAGGACGTAAAGCATCTGCAATGACTTTTATTTTTTCGAGCCACGTTGCCGTTAATAATTCGGGAGACCCGGGTACTATATTCAACACTGTGGCATTAATACCTATCGAAGCGTTTGCTCGTGCATATTGAGTATAAAATTCAGGAACATTGTCCGGTAATAATTCGGGTTTCCAAAATGAATTAGACATCATTCCTCCGGTATAGCCGAAACCATCCCAATGATTCAAAATGCGAATGGAATACGATGGCGATTCGGAAATATTAAAGTGTTGGGGAATAGCATTACATTCTTGTAATCGCAATAAATGATACGAACCATAAAGTAAACCTTGTTCTGCCGAAGCATTAATAACAATCTGTTTTGAATTATCTCCCGAAATTATAAAGCCATCTGTTCCTAATGCATTTGTAGTTTTATCTTTAACAATATTTAATTGAACAGGTGCGCCTTTCCATTGCGATTGTAATTCTTTTATTGCTATGTCGATGGTTGGGCTTTGGCTATTTGCAATAACCTGAGCGTGTGCATCTGTTTTTGCCCGTAACCAAAGTTTGCTTCCATCTTCGGCAAATAGCATACTCATATTCGAAAATATGAGTATGCTTATTATTATCATTTTTATTTTTTTATACATATTTGTTTCTTTTAATATCCCGGATTTTGATACGTAGCTTTATTATCGCCGGTCATCATTTGCATCTGCTGTGCAGGTATTGGACGCAACAGATGTTTTTCTGAAATTGTATTGTTGTTGCGCACATTTTCGTTATGTGCCTTTGCTCGTTCAATAAGTTTGCCTGAAATTTTCAAATCAATCCAGCGCCATTGTTCACCGCAAAGTTCACGTGATTGTTCGTCGAGTATAAAGTTTAGTATATCATCGTTGGAGCCTGCCAAAGCAACATCCAATACTGCGTCCATAGCAGCTATGGCTGTGGTTTGGTTTGTTTCTTTTGCACCAACGGTTGCCCTGTCTCTAAGCGCTTTCAAATAAGTTCGAACGACAGCAACACCCTTACCCGACCGTAATGCAGCCTGAGCGGCAATTAAATATGTTTCCGATAATTTTGCCATAGGAACAGGACGCAATGATGAATAGCTTGGATTTGGTCGTGTTACATCATCATATTTTGTAAGTGGGGGCCACCAGTTTGATGCAAAATCACCTGTATATTGCCAAACATTAGAACCTGTTGACGTTTCTTGTTTTGTTTCATACACCATATCACTTGGAGTGAATATTCTATAGTTTTTAGAATCTCTGTATGCTGCAGAAACAGTGTCTTCCAGAATAACATAGAAAGCGGTGTCGCCTACGGCTACCGAAATAGTAATACTATCAAGTAAATTGCTGTATTTTGCCACTTTATGAGTTACAGGAAGACCTGCTCTCCATAATGTACGGAAAGAATTTTCAAAACGGCAGTCGTTTATTTTGTCGGCAAATGCTTGATAAAGCAACCAGTCTGTTGGCACAAAAGTTCCCCATGGACGTTGATATTCAACATTGCGTGGAACAGGATATTTGGTGTAATCAAACAGTTCGTTAATAAAGCCGCCATCAGCAGGGTCAAGGCGCGCTCGTAAACAACGATTTTCGTACATTGGAGTAAACAAAAAGTTTGCACGGTTTTCTTTCGATTCGTTTTCACCTGCTGTAGAGCCGCCAATACCAACACCACCCTCATTGTAGGTAAGGTCGGTAGTGTGTTCTATAGTAAACAAAATTTCAGTGCTGTGTTCATTTCCCTGTTTAACTACATCAGCATAGTTCGACAGCAGAACGGCATTATAATCTGCTCCATTGTCAATAAGTTCTTTTGCTGTTTGATATGCCATGTCGTAGTCGTTTGCTTGTTGTGCCGATGCATCTCCTGCTCTTGCAAGATATGATTTTGACAAGAAATGTTTGGCGGCTGCTTTTCCGACACGTCCGGCAGCAGGTTTTGCAGGGAGTAATGTTGCTGCAGTTTGAAAGTCGTTTATAATTGCAGCAAAACATTCTGCAACTGAATTGCGTACCGAAATTGTTGTTGGGTTGAAGTCGTTGTGTTTTAATTCGCCTGCACCCATATCCAGAGGAATACCTCCAAAAGTTTCAGTCATATAAAATAAAAGAAAACCGCGTAAAAAATGAGCTTCGCCAAGAGCTTGTACCGAATCTGTTTCTGACATATTTGCTGAGCTTGCACGCTCTATAACACCATTACAGGTGTTAATATAAATGAAACAAAGACTCCATGGTATCGTTATAGAGGTGTTATCGGCATTTAAATTGTTGCCATAAGCATCAAAAGCATCAATTGACACATTTGCACTTCTAACAAAACCTGTGCTTCTAAATTCATCGGTTCCGTAAATTGTCATAGGCATTGAAAATTGACGACAGAATTGAGTTCTGAGTCCTGAATATACCGAAACCACCGCTGCTTTAATACCATTGGGTGTTTTATAATAATCCGGAGTTAATGACGCGCGTGGACTTTCGCTCAAATACCCTTCACACGCAATAGTCGAGAAGAGTAACAGGCTTATAGCCAGTTTGTAAAAATTATTTATTAGTTTCATGATGAAATATTTTTTAAAGTTTAAAATTTAATATCTAATCCAAAAATAAAGTAACGAGATGGAGGAACAGTTGGACCAATGGTCAATTGCCCAGTCTTAGCCATAGAGTAGCTGTATCCGTTAACAAACGATTGTCCTCCATAAGCTGTTGGTTCGGGGTCTAAACCGCCGTATTTATCAACATAAGGCGAAAACAGTGTACATACATTATCAACAGTTAAATAAGCACGCAATGCATTAATTCCAAGAGGTTTAATCCATTGTGCCGGTACAGAATATCCTAAGGTAATAGTTCTTATTTTAAAGTATGATGCACTAAAATAACCAAAGGTAGAAGGGAATGTTGGGTAGTCGCCATTACCTCTTACTCCGGGAAAATCATTAGTTGGATTATCTTCTGTCCAATAATTTACCTTTATACCGTTTCTGCGTCCGTTCATTTGGTTAACATAGCTTTGTCCTTGGTGTATAGCACTAACCAACATACCGCCAACCTTGCCGTGGGTTATAATTGTAAGGTCTAATCCCTTGTACGCAAGACGATTTGTTATGCCAAATTCAAAATCAGGTTCAAAATTTCCAACTATTTGTTTGTCTTTATCGTCAATCACACCGTTGTTATCCACATCTTCAATTTTAACACGACCGGGATATGCGCCATAAACAGCAGCTTCTGTTTCTTCGCCAAGTTGCCAAATACCTATTTTTTTATAATCGTAAATTACATCTATAGCTTGTCCAACAAACCATCCGTTATCTTCTAATTTATCAATGCCTTCGTATAAAGATACAATTTTGCTTCTATTCAAAAATAAGTTTGCATCTATATCCCAGCTAAAGCCTTTTTCGTTTCTCACTATGACACCTTTCAGTGCTATTTCAAAACCTTTATTTTGTGTTTCACCTACATTATTGAGATAAGGCATAAGACTACCTGTTGTAGGAGGCAGTAGTTGATTCTGCAACAACCCATTAGTTCTCATATAATATAAATCAATAGAACCGGATAGTCGGCTTTTAAGCAAAGTAAAGTCAATACCTGCATTGAATGAATTTGTGTATTCCCACCCTAATGCTTTATTACCAATATTCTGTGTATAGAAACCATTTGCGGAAACCGTACCAAAATTATAGTAGTTTGGTGTTAGTGTAGATATTGTTGAATAAGGTGGTACTGATGCATTAGATGTTTCGCCGTATCCGCCTCTTAATTTAAGACTTTCTATCCAATTAACATTTTCCATAAATTTTTCTTTATGTATATTCCAACCAAGTGATATTGATTTATACAGATGCCATTGATAGCCGGGAGCTAACATCGATGCACCATCATCTCTA
>JAITOP010000209.1 GCA_031289895.1 Prevotellaceae bacterium | reverse complement strand
AATACCGCTGTCAATTTTAAAATTTTTGTTTTCATAATTTAATCTATTTTATTAGCCGATTTAATAATTATTTGAGTTGCATTAACATGTTGAATTAGAACATTTGCCAAACATACGTAGAATATCATATCTTCTTCGGAAGCAATTTCATAACTAATTTTCATTTTAAATTCATTTCTAAATTCATTAGGAAACCAACGCGGTGTATAAAAATTCGTTGTTGAAAAACATGATGATGGAAAATTAAAAATATTTTTGGGTAAATTGTAGGTCAATAAAGTATCTCTCAAATCCTCAGAAACAATATAATATCCTCCGGCTTCGCCATTTTCTCCATCAATCACTACACTACTACAGGCATCATACCCACTAACATAATATTCTCCTAAATATTGTCCTTGCTCTTGTTCTTGCTCTTGTTCTTGTTCTTGTTTGTCTTTATCACAACTTGTAATGGATAAAGAAAAAATCAGCAGTGTCGCCGTAATTTTTAATAAGTTTGTTTTCATAATTTTCATATTTTTATTATGTTATGTTGTTTTTCAATCAATCTTCGTCTGTACCGCCTTTTTTCAAAGGTGTAAATGTGCGTTGTCCGGCTTCAAAGCCTGCGTTTTTATAAAATTCCACAAATGTAAGACGCATGGGATGCACAAATGCTCCAAGCGCCGACATACAAAGGTTGAGTATATGCCCGAACAATAATATAATTACTACAACAATTTCTCTTATTACGGGAACATCGGGACTCATGCCGAGTGCCAAGCTGTTGAATACCATTGCCAAAACCGAACCCGACAATCCAAGCGCAAACAATCGCAGATACGATAGCGTGTCGCCTAAAATGCCTGTTACGTCGTTGTAGGTGTTCCACAATCCTGCGCCGAAATTTACAAATACGTTTTTGCCGGGTGAGTTGCAAAACAGCATCAAAAATACGCCTATACCGAATGCACCCCAAAATATTTCAGAACCGTAAGGAACATCCAATCCCAAATATGGCAAAATGCCTGATGCTATTGCCGATACAAGCACAATCATCCATCCAATGGTTGACAGCGCGTATCTGAAACCGAAATATTTTGCTTTGCTGTATGCTTTTACTCCCATTGCCAAAATCAGGTGTACAATGCCTACTGCCATAGCGAAATAAAATAGTTTTGTAGAATCAAGAAATATATTTTTATATGGTTCAAACAATTTGAAATCTTTTAACAATACTCCGAAAAACGAGCCTGTTGCAATTCCGAACAATAATGTTGAAAGTCCGCACCAAAACGCCAGCCAGCCTACGCTGCGCACAACTGCGTTTTTCATTTTTTTGGCGATAAAAAGTCCTAATGCCAGAAATATCAAACCATAACCGCCGTCGCAAAGACAAAATCCGAAAAAGAAGATGTAAAACGGCGCACAATATGGTGTCATATCGGTAGTTCCGTATTTTGGCAGAGTGTAAAATTGTTCTATAAATTCAAATAATCGCGCAAAGCGGTTGTTTTTAAGTTTTACGGGAGTATTGTCGTCGGGCGTTGGTTTTTCTTTTATGTAAAAGGCATCGGAATTATCCAGCAGTTTTTCTACATCTTTTTGAGTTTCGGCAGCCGCCCAGCCTTCCAAAAGAATAAGTTTGCCGTCGGCAGTTTGCTCGCCGCTGTTTGTAACTTTCGTCAAATGCAGATAGTCGGAAAGGCGCAGGCTTTCGGCAGCAAAATCGTCAATATATGCAATGCTTTGGTTTACGATATTTTGTTGTTCGCAAATTTCGGTATTGATATTTTCGATATTTTGCAAGGCTTGTGCGTGATTAATTGACGGCGGTTTAAGTTCAGCCAAATCAAATTCAAATTTTTCGTTATCAAAGGCTGCAATTACAAAATATGTTTTGTTGCCGAGATTATTGATTTCGGTGATAGAATATTTTTGCTGCCAAAGGGCTGTAAATTCGGCAAAACGTTTTTCGCTTAGTTCGTAAAAGTGCAATGCAATTCCCGATTGTTTCAGTTTTTCGGTATAACCGGTATCAAACTCGCCCCAAACAAGCGTTTCGGCTGCTTCTTTTGAGGTTTTATCCAATTCGTTTTTTAGTTTTGCGAGTTTATTGTTTGCCTTTTTATATGTTTCCAAAGCCTGTTGTACCGAAAGATTTTTATTGATATTTTTATCAGTCGGCGCATCGGGGGCAATCAGTTTCAGTTGTTTTGCGGCATATTTGTAGTCGTTTATTTCGTCAACAAGCCGCCGCTCGTCATCGTTAGCCTGCCAAGCCGAAATGGTAACGTCAACCAGTCCGAGTTCTTGCAGTTGTTCTAAAAACTGGCGATAGTCCTTATAAAAAAGCACCATCGAATATTTCATCATCGGAACTATCATTTTGTTTCTTCCTCCATTTTTTCGTGTCTGTTTTTCACTATTTTTTGAGCGGCTTTCGAAAGGTTTTCTTCGTCTTCGATAAATCGTTTTATTTTCAGAATAGCCTCTTTATATCCGGGAATTTGTATTTTTTCGTAAAGATTTACTTTTTGCGTGGTTTTTTTGCGTGTGAAGTCAAGAATTTTCACTTTTTCGTCTATAAATTCACGTTCAAGCCCCAGACAAGCAAGTTCTTTCAGAATAGCGACACCTTCGGCATACCAAAGTGGTTTGCTGAACAGGTTAAATGCTTTCAGCGAAAATTTCACATCAGCAATTTCGGGAATACGCACGCCTGCAATTTTCGATACTTTAATATCAACATCGTCAATTTTAATTAGTCCTGCCTCAAATTCCGCCCACAATGCCGACATTTTATCATACGAATCGATTTTGCGTATTAATTCTGCATTTATATCCTCGGCTTTGTCGCGTGCTTTTTTCACTTCCATGCGCAATGCCGATTCTTTGTTTTTTATAGTCGGCAATGCGCTTACACGAATTTTCAGTTGTTTATTTAAATCGTTAAGCGAAGTTTTATTGTATTGATATTTTATTGCCATAAATTTATAATTGATTTAAATTTGTCATTCTGTTTCTTTTACATTCAGTGTTAGTTCGCCTGTGCCTTCCAAACCTTCTTTATCTACTGCCTCAACGGCAATGTTGTGTTCGCCCGGGTCGAATATTCTCACTTGTTTTCCTTCTTTGTCTATCACAACATCGGCTTTAAATCCTTCTTCGGGGTTGTGGTCAAAATCCCACGAATAAAATTCAATGCCCGAATCACTTTCGGCAGAGGCTTCCAGCAAATATTTGTAGTTTTCCAACTCTTTTGATGTTATTTCCACTTTTGGACCGGTACT
>JAITOP010000197.1 GCA_031289895.1 Prevotellaceae bacterium | reverse complement strand
CTTGTCCTGCGTTGTTAATTTGTTCTGCGTTGTTAATTTGATTTTCCATAAAAATTGTGTTTTAATATGCAAATATACAAATATTTTTTATTATGCAAAAAAACTGTTAAAATTTTAATTACAATATTTTGGATTTTGGCTAAATCTTTTTTTGAGGTGCTATTATTACCGTCATTGCGGGCTTGACCCGCAATCCCCCGTTTATATGAGGAGATAGCGGGTCAAGCCCGCAATGACGGCAACACGCAAGCCGTAATGACGCCAACACGCAAGCCGCAATGACGCCAATATGCAAGCCGCAATGACGCCAACACGCAAGCCCGCAATGGCGACAACACGCAAGCCCGCAATGACGACAACACGCAAGCCCGCAATGACGACAACACGCAAGCCGTAATGACGGCAACACGCAAGCCCGCAATGACGACAACACGTAAGCTCTCAATGACGTGAAGTCTATGCGTCATTGCGAGGAACGAAGCAATCCAGAGGCATTTATATTTTACTTATTTTTCATTGCATAGTCGTTAGTCTAAGTTATGATGTTATGAAAATAAGAAGTTAAAATGTTTTTTAATTCTTAATTTTTAATTCTGCAAGGGGACTCCTTCGGAGTTGTTTTTTTGCAGTTTTTTAACAAAAAATTCGGGCAACTGCTTTTGCTGCAATTGCCCGAACTTACAAATTTATTTAACCTTATTGTAATTGAAAAACGACAGGAAACTGTAACGTTACATCAACAGGTTTACCATCTTTCTGTTTTCCCGGTGTCCATTTTGGAGACAAATTCATTACACGCAAACACTCCGCATCAAGTGACACAGAAACGCTTTTCAGAACAATTACATCTTTTACATTTCCTTTTTCGTCAACTGTAAATTGAAGTATCACTTTGCCTTGTATTGAATCTTTCGCAGCATCTGTCGGATACGTTATTTGTTTATTAAACCATGTTCTAAATAAATTTAAATCACCATCCTGAAATTTTGGTTTTTTTTCAACCATTGCAAACGGAATAGCATCTTTTTCTTTAACTGACGCGGTTATTCTTTTTGTATTTTTAACCGTATCGCTATTTTGAAAATCATCATTTTCGGTTACCAAAGGTTTTGAATTTACATTTGCCGATGCGAGTATAAATTCATCGTTTGTTTCAACTGTTTCGATTTCCTGCAATGAGGTTTCATCTACATTTCCGCCGGTTTGTTGCGGAAGAATACTTGTTACATTTTGCGCAATTGTTTTTGACGAAAAAATGCAAATTGCGGCAATAAGTACGGGAACGATTGCAAACTGTTTGCACAATGCCCGCGTTTTTGATGTTGTTTTTGTCATCATAATAAGTCGTTTTTTTGTTATTAAATAATTGAAATTTGAAGTCAGTAATATATTAGATTTCTGATTTATAGTGTTTAACAATATCGTTTGATAATGCTTAATGTTTTTGTTGCTTTTGATAACTGCCAAATCGGCAAGAAATTCGTGATTTTGTTTGATTTTATTTCTGAACAAATAAAAAACAGGATTAAACCAGAAAAAACTAATCAGCATTTCGGCAAAAATAATATCCAGCGAATGTTTTTGTTTTACGTGTGCAAATTCGTGAATTATAATCTCTTCGGCAATACGGTTGTTTTCGTAATCATCTTTATTTACAAAAATATATTTCAAAAAACTGTGAGGAACTAATTTTTCGCTTATCAAAATAATTTTTGCATCATAATATTTTATCGAAAAATTATTTTTTCCGTACAAAAATATTTTCAGAATATTTTTCAGAAAACGCAATACAAAAAACGCTGTAACCGTTATATATGCAAGCAAAATTATGAGATAATAATTTATCGCAGGTTGCGTAATAATTTGGCTTGACGATGTTTGAATTTCCATGTTTTCGGGTTCAACAAAACTTGCGTAAAGAAACTGCAGATTTTCGGAAATTTTCGGCACAAAAATATCAATTGTGAGTAGTGGCACAACTATCGAAAAAACAAGACTGCCAAGTAAATACACTCGTTTGAAATGATGCATGATTTCTTTTTCAAGCACAAAAAGATAAATCACGTACAACAACGCTGCGCACAGCATCATATTTATGATATAGGGTATCATCACTTTTTACGTTTAATTTCACATTCAATAATTTTTTTCAAATCCTCAAGTTCTTTTGCCGACAAATTGCTTGTTTTGGTAAAGAACGAGGCAAATTGCAGAGCCGAATTGTCAAAAAAATCTTTAACAATTTGGTTTACATGCTTAGTAAAATAATCGTCTTTATTAATCAACGAGTAGTATTGCCGCGAGTTGCCGAATAAATTATAAGCAACAACGCCTTTATTCTGCATCCTTTTAAGAAGCGTTGCAATAGTTGTGGTAGCAGGCTTTGGATGCGGGCAATTTTCCATAATATCTTTCAGAAATACTTTTTCATATTTCCAGATAATTTCCATTAATTGTTCTTCCGCTTTTGATAGTTTCATTGTTCTACAAATTTAAATTTAACTCTACAAATGTAGAGTTTATTTTTTTTAATGACAAAATTTTTTTTGATTTTTTTAAATAAATAATATTAATTGTGATATAATCAGTATTTTATGTGAAATTTGCGAGTGTTAAAATTTAGAGATAATTCAGAAATCGTAAATAAATAGCAAATAGTAAATAAAAATAAATCCCTGATATTTTACATAAATATATGATAACAATAACCTTCTATTAATATCAGCAAACCCCTTAGTAGCATTAAATTTCTGTCATATATTTCCCTTATTCCTTTATTTTTCATACATTTGTCGGCATATTTAATTGTTTTTATTATGGAAGTTCAATACAATAACCTTTATACGCATTTTGTTTTTACAACGCAGGATAGGTTTCCTGCTATTACTGCTGTTCATCGAGAACGTATCGAAAAATACATTACCGGTATCGTAAATAATCATAAATGTAAAATGTATGCCATCTATGCTAATCCGGAGCATGTACATTTTCTGGTTTCCCGCGATCCTGCTATAAGTGAAAAGGATTTAGCCGAATTAATTGCCAATGCATCAGAAATTTTTATTAATACAAATCGTTTCTTTAAAGGTAAATTTTGTTGGCAAACCTCGTGTTCAGCGTTTTCTGTATCGAAAAAAGATATAGACAAAGTGTGTAAATATATTTTTAACCAGCCGGAACATCATAAAAAACAAACTTTCGCGGAAGAATACTATAAATTTTTGAAATTTTATCAACACACATTATCTTCAAAATAAGCGAATAAGGGAAAGGAAATGGATAGGAAATCAGCTACTAAGGGAACTTTTAAAAATAAGGGTTTAGATGAAATTTGCGAGTGTTAAAATTTGGAAACAAGAAGCAAGAGGCAAGAGGCAAGAACAAAGAAACAGGAAGTTAAGAAGTTAATTGTGATTTTTTTATCCGTGAAAATTCGTGTCATCGGTGGCTTTTAATAATTTTTAAACAATAGAAACATAAAGGTTTCATTCTCAATTTTTCAAGTCGTGCGGGTGGACGTTTGTAATTCTATTTTACTTTTGTGCTCCGCACTTTTTTGCTTTTGTTTTTCATCCCAAAAATTACACAAAGATACAAAATATTGCAGATATATGAAAGTATTTTATGTTGGAATATGTTAATAATCAAATAATTAATGGTTTTTAGGCAAAAAAATAAATAAATGTAATGTTTTTAATTTTTGGATTGCTTCATTCCTCGCAATGACGTGAAGTCCATGCGTCATTGCGAGGAACGAAGCAATCCAGAGACATTTATATCTTATTTATTTTTCATTATTAAACAAATCAACAACAAAACAAATCAACAACAAAACAAATCAACAACAAAACAAATCAACAAATCAACAA
>JAITOP010000196.1 GCA_031289895.1 Prevotellaceae bacterium | reverse complement strand
TCAAAAATCTGTATATCTCTTTTCATTTTTTAATTTTTAGTAAGAATTTTTAATATTCTTGCAAATTTACATGATTTTTTGAAATTATCAGCAATAAAAGTTATAAAGTTTTTAAAGTTGTAAAGATTTTAAAGTTATAAAGTTTTTAAAGTTGTAAAGATTTTAAAGTTATAAAGTTATAAAGTTTTTAAAGTTTATGAAGTTTATGAAGATTTTTTTAATCAATAAATTATTAAAGAAGTTAGAGATGGTAGAAAATTAAACGTCAATTCTCATTAAAAATAGCACACGAAAATCAATTACGAATTACGATTTTAATAGCACACAGATAACACAGATGCAACAGATTTTAACAGATAAAAATCAATTACGAATTACGAATTACAAATTACGAATTACGATTTTGATTTTAATTTTAATAGCACACAGATAACACAGATGCAACAGATTTTAACAGATGAAAAATAAACAAATTTGATTTACATATTAAAAACCGACCAACGACCAAATACTAACGACTAAATACTAACGACTAAATACCAACGACTAAATACTAACGACCAAATACTAACGACTAAATACTAACGACCAAATACTAACGACCAAATACTAACGACCAAATACCAACGACTAAATACCAACGACTAAATACCAACGACTAAATACCAACGACTAAATACCAACGACTAACGACCAAATACCCCAACACAGTTGAAAAGATTATTGCAATTCTGTGCCTCTGTCTGCATCATTTTATAAAAACATTTTATATCTTCGCACAATAAATTAAGATAATACTGATGTATTTAAAACAAATAACAATAAATAATTTCAAAAACATTGAACATACCGATTTGCTGTTTTCGCAAAACCTGAATTGCTTTGTGGGCAACAACGGCGCGGGAAAAACAAATTTGCTCGATGCTATGCATTATTTATCTTTAACAAAAAGTTTTTTCAACAATACCGACAGACAAAATATCCGCCACAGCGAAAATTATTTTATCATAAACGGTAATTTTGTGCGTAACGACAGGGACGAAAAAATATATTGCGGAGTGCAAAACAGCGAAAAAATATTTAAACGCAACGACAAACAATATACTCGTTTTGCCGACCATCTGGGATTAATTCCTATCGTGATGATTTCGCCTACGGATATTGCGCTGATAAACGATTCGGGAGACGAGCGCCGTCGATACCTCAACAGCGTTATGTCGCAGCTCGACAGAATTTATCTCGAAAATCTTATAAAATACAATCGCATATTGATGCAGCGAAATAAATTGCTGAAACAAATGCACGAAAAAAACGATATAATAACCGTTTTAAACGAACAAATGAACGAATATGCACAAATAATTTACGAAAAACGCAAACAATTTATCGAAGATATACAACCTTATTTTACACACGTTTACGCCAATGTTTCAAACGAAAACGAGCAGGTTTCGCTAACATATAAATCAGATTTAAACGACGAAAATTTTATAACGCTGCTCGAACGCTCGTTTGAAAAAGATTGCATAATGCAGCACACAACAACAGGCATTCACCGAGACGATATAATAATGAAAATGAACGATTATCATATAAAAAAAATCGGCTCGCAGGGACAACAAAAAACATTTCTGATTGCGCTGAAACTTACACAATTCAATTTTTTCAAACAACAAACAGGCATTGCGCCGATACTTCTTCTCGACGATATTTTTGACAAGCTGGATTTGCATCGCGTGCAACATTTGATTTCGCTTGTTGCCGGCACTGATTTTGGTCAGATATTTCTCACCGACAGCAACAAAACCCGCTTGGATAAAATTCTTGAACAACAAAAAAATCCGTTCTCGTTATTTAATGTAGATAATGGAAAAATAACAAAAACCGAATAAAATAATGGAACGAATTAATCCCGAAAAAATTGAAAAAGCACTAAAATTGTACATCAAAAAACTTGGATTGGAAGATGGTTTTAAAAAATATCGCATGATAAAAATATTTAACGAAATTGTCGGCGATACTGTTCTTGAGCATGTTACAAAAAAAGATATACAAGGACGAAAATTATTTATTTACCTTAATTCGGCTGTCGCACGCAACGAATTATCGATGAAACGCAGCACTATAATAAAAAGCATAAACGAAAAATACGGCGAATATATTATCGAAGAAATTATATTAAACTGAAAAAAATGAATAAAATGCCGAACAAAAACACCATAAGTTTACTCGAATTGCAAATGCTGATAAAAGAAAAATTGAAATCGGCATTACCAACAAGTTATCAGGTTATTGCAGACATCAACGAAATAAAAACAAACGCTTCGGGACATTGCTATATCGAACTTGTTGAACACAACGAAAATTCGACTATCCCAAAAGCAAAAGTCAGCGCAACAATTTGGGCATACACTTACCGAATGTTGAAACCTTACTTTGAAACCGAAGCAGGCGTTGCGCTTGACGTTGGAATGAAAATTTCGGTAACAGTGCAAATACAATATCACGAACTTTACGGATTGAGTTTAAATATTATTGACATCGACCCGTCGTACACAGTGAGCGAAATTGAATTGCAACGAAAACGAACAATAAAAAAATTAATCGAAGACGGAATTTTCGAGATGAACCGAAGTCTGTCAATGCCCACCCTGCCTTTACAAATTGCAATAATATCTTCGGAAACGGCTGCCGGCTACCGCGATTTTATAAATCAACTTTACAACAACGGACGCAATTACAATTTTACAACAACGCTTTTTGCCGCCCTAATGCAAGGCAAAGAAGCTGAAACATCTATAATTGCAGCAATCGACGAGGTGTATAAACAGATAAACGATTTTGATGTTTTGGTAATCATCAGAGGCGGCGGTTCGATAAGCGATTTGGCTTGTTTCGACGGCTATCAGATTGCCTCGTGCATTGCGCAAATGCCCATTCCGGTTATTACAGGAATAGGACACGACAAAGATGTAAGCGTTGTAGATTTGGTAGCAAATACAATGACAAAAACGCCAACCGCCGCCGCCGAATTTCTTATTGACTGCATTGCCCAGCAAGATGATTATATTAATGAAATTGCCGAACAACTTGTATATCTTACGCGCGAACAATTACAAACCAAAAATTACGAATTGCAAAATATGGCAATACAACTAAAAAACATATCATCAATAAAAATAGAGCAAGATAAATATTTCATAAAAAACTTTTTTGCCCAACAAATGAAACCTTTGCTCACATTGCGTTTCAGCGAATTGAAAAATAAATTACATTCGTATCAAACAAACATAGAATTAAACAATCCCAAAAACATTTTAAAACGCGGATATTCAATAGTTATGCACAACGGAACTGCCCTAACCGATGCAAACGTAGCAAAGGCAAACGATGAAATAGAAATAATTTTACACAAAGGCAAAAAAACTGCGATAATAAAAGCGTGAATTAAGAACCAAGAAGTTAGAGAAGTTAATTTGGAAGATTTGTTGATATTAAAAAACCTTTGTAAACTGTGTGATTTTGTAGAACCATAAGATAATATTAAACAAATTGCCGATTTTTATTTTTACGATAAAAAATATTTATTCATAAATATTATCAACAATAATTATACTGAAAATGCCTTAAATATCATGCAGTTATGTTGTTTTGTGAATAAATTTATAATTGTATTATAATAATAAAAGTAATTGTTGTAATAAATAATTATTTATCTTTGTTTTTTAAATTAACTAATTAATGAAATAATCATGAAGCAAACCTTAACGTTTAACGTATCAACAATCTCTTCTA
>JAITOP010000169.1 GCA_031289895.1 Prevotellaceae bacterium | reverse complement strand
GATGTATATGTAGCAGGATACGAATCCAACAATTCATTTATAACTGTAGCCAAACTCTGGAAAAACGGCACAGCCAAAGCCCTCTCCGACGGCTCGCAAAATGCGCGAGCCTACTCTGTTTATGTATCGGGCAACGATGTGTATGTAGCAGGATTCGACGACGGAAAAGCCGTACTCTGGAAGAACAACGACGCAGCGATAGCCCTCACCGACGGCTCGCATACTGCTTATGCCTATTCTGTTTTCGTATCGGGCAACAATGTGTATGTAGTAGGCAATGAATACGACGCCGGCAGAGATGTAGCCAAACTGTGGAAAGACAAAGTAGAGCAAACCCTCGCCGATGCCGATAACACCCTCGCCCGTTCCGTTTACGTATCGGGCAACGATGTAGTATATGTAGCAGGATACAAATACGATGCGGCTACAACCACATCCACACCCGTACTCTGGCGAAACGGAATAGCACAAACCCTCGACTACGACGCTACGCAGAATGTTTTTGCCACTTCTGTTTTTGTATCGGACGGCAATATATATGTAGCAGGATACAAATCCGACATGGCTACAGGCAGATTTACCCCCATACTCTGGACAAACGGCACAGAGCAAACGCTCCCCTACGATACGCAGTATAACAGTATTCGAGCCACTTCTGTTTTTGTATTTGACGGCGATGTATATGTAGCAGGCGACCTTTCTCTCTGGAAAAACGGCGAAGTGCAACCGCTCTCGGGTCAAGCTCAATCTGTTTTTGTAGTAAAAAGACCGTAAATTAATTACGAATTACAAATTACGAATTACGAATGTGGGGTGCTAATTTGCACCCTGCATTTTTTTTGTATTGTGGGGGCTAAGTGAATTGAGAATTAAGAATTATGAAATCGGATAATCTTTTGGTTGTCCGGTTTTTTTCTTTTAAAAAATTTTAAAAATTTAAAAACTTTATGAACTTTCTAACTTTAAAAACTTTCAACTTTAAAAACTTTCTACTTTAAAAACTTTCCACTTTAAAAACTTTCTAACTTTAAAAACTTTCTACTTAAAAAAACTTCCACCTACTTATCCGTAAGAAAATCAATCATAGCATTTATGGCGCGTGTGCATACCGGGCAAAATGGTGCATAATCGCGCATCATGCAATGTGCTTGGGGGCGGTAAATGCCTTTGGCTAAATATCCGCCGCCTTCAAAAACGCCTAATTTATTGGCATTTGCTGAATTGTCGGGGGTGGGAATTTGCGTGTCGGATGGCAATAAATCTTTCCACTTGCTGTTGAAATCTGTTAAGGTGGTTATATTCGGCTCCCATGGTTCGAGGGTGAGGTTGTAAAATTCGTCGTCGTAGGCAACTTCCGAAGTAAAATATTCGTCGGCAAGACCGGCAAAACTGTGTCCCAGTTCGTGAACAAAAACTGAGGCTGTGCGGGCGTTGTCGGCTGTTCCCATTGCGTACAGGTTGTACATTCCGCCGCCGCCGTAAATATCGGTATTAACCAAAATAAAAATTGCATCGCAGGGAACGTTCCACACGGCATCGCGTATTGACTTCATATCCTGCGTGGTAAGATAGCGTTCGATTCCGAAGGTGTAAAATCCCGAATTTAACGCTGTTTGTTTAAATATTCCTTTTCCCGAAATATCCATTCCCGATTCTTCGGATATAAGTTCTACTGCCCACACATTAAAGTCGTTACGGCGAGTATCATAGGGCGGAGTTTTAAACAGCGATTGGGTAAAACGGTTTACATCTTCCAAAAATTTTTGTTGTTCGGCGGCGGTATATCCTTCGCCAAGAAACACTATATCAACTTTTTCGTTGCTGTTGCCGTTGTTCTGAATTTTGATTACGGTATTTTCCTTCAAGCGGTCGCGATTAATGAAAATGCTGCTGGGATTAATATCCGATTTTAACAGCGAGTAAAATTTCATATCGTCTTTGTTGCGACCGAGAATATCAACCGTTATTTCGTTTTTGGGATACGGAAATGATATGCTGTTTGTCCACGATTGTGTTTCGGTTTTTGCTTGCTCTGTTGTTCGCCATTCTTCGAAAAGTGTATTAAATCCGCGCGAATAAATAAGTTTGCCGCTTGCCTTATCGTACACATTTACATAATATCCGCCGTAATTAAAATTATCTGTCAGATTGTGTTTTGTGCCGCCCCACACGGGTTCTTCGCGTATTTGCTGCAATGCTGCGGCTTGATATTGGTAATTTCCGCTGAGCGCAAAATCAATACGCATACTTTTGTTTTCAAAATATTTGTTGAAATCTGTTTGACAGTAACTTATCAAAGCCGTTAAGCAAAATACCGATATGGTAAAAATTTGTTTTTTCATATTTTTGTGATTTTAATTTTTATATGATATTTTTGTGAAAATGAGATAATTAAACGTTAAATCTGAAGTGCATAATATCGCCGTCCTGCACTATGTAATCTTTGCCTTCGATACTTATTTTTCCGACTTCGCGACAAGCTGATTCAGAGCCAAGTGTAACATAATCTTTGTATTTTATAACTTCGGCGCGAATAAATCCTCGTTCAAAATCGGTGTGAATTATTCCAGCCGCTTGCGGGGCTTTCGTTCCGCGCTGGTAAGTCCACGCACGACTTTCGTCTGCGCCTGTTGTAAAATACGTTTCGAGATTCAGCAGTTTGTAAGCCGATTTTATCACTCGCGAAACGCCCGATTCGGTTAATCCTATTTCGCTTAGAAACATTTGTCGGTCGGCGTAAGTTTCGAGTTCGGCAATTTCCGATTCTGTTTTTGCGGCTACAACTAAAATTTGCGCGTTTTCGTCTTTCACGGCGTTGCAAAGTGCATCTACATAGGCGTTTCCGGTGAGGGCGCTTTTTTCGTCAACATTGCAAACGTAAAGCACAGGTTTATCGGTAAGTAAAAACAAATCGGCAGCTGATTTTCGGTCTTCTTTATTGTCCAACTGCACAACCCGCGCCGATTTTCCTTGTTCCAACACGCTTTTGTATTGAATAAGAATATCGTATAAACGTTTTGCTGCTTTATCGCCGCCCGTTTGCGCCTGTTTGTAAACTTTTGTCATGCGATTTTCAATTGTCTCTAAATCTTTAAGTTGCAATTCGGTATCAATAATTTCCTTATCGCGCACCGGATTTATAGAGCCGTCAACATGAGTTACGTTTTCGTCATCAAAACAGCGAAGAACGTGAATAATAGCGTCCGTTTCGCGGATATTTGCAAGAAATTTATTTCCCAAGCCTTCGCCTTTGTTTGCGCCTTTCACAAGTCCCGCAATATCAACGATTTCGATAGTTGTAGGAATTACTCGCAGAGGTTTGTCAATTTCGGCAAGTTTAGACAACCGCTCGTCGGGAACGGTAATAATTCCCACGTTAGGTTCGATTGTACAAAAAGGAAAATTTGCCGCTTGAGCGCGAGCATTTGATAAACAGTTAAAAAGCGTCGATTTTCCCACATTCGGAAGACCAACAATACCACATTTCAAAGCCATAGTTTATTTTGTTATTTTGTTTGTTGCAAAGGTAGTAAAAATAATTAATAATTAGCAATTAAAAATTGTTTCTTGTTCTCAAGCGGCATTGCAAATGCCGCTTAACAGGTTTTTTCTTGGGACGGGTTATCAGAAGATTGCGGGTCAAGCCCGCAATGACGCTCGCTTTTCCCGTCATCCCGCGCTTGACGCGGGATCTCCTGAAATATCCGTTCATTCGGATTTGCAATACAGCTTAACAGGTTTTTTCTTGGGACTTTTAAGGACGTTTTATGACATTGGCAACTGCCCTAATGTCATAAATAGTCCTTTTATTGTCCCTAATAACCGGACGGGAATGTTAAAAAAGCGGCATTGCAAATGCCGCTTAACGGGGGGGTTGAACGTGGAACAAACTGTTTTTTATCATAACTACTTTGGGGTAATTTCTCTCCCATACCAATTAAAATATTTGGTCGCTCCGCTAAAAGTAGTACACTCCACAGCGGTATCACCATTACCCACAGGCCCAATATAAGAATATTCAAAAGGAATGGCTAAACGAGTTTCAATAACCTTTTTCCCATCAATAGCCTCAATACTAAGAATATACAACCCATAGGCATCTTTACCATAACTTGCAACTTTATCAGTAACGATAAAGAAGAAGCAAGTAGACTTCTTCCAAAAATCATAAGTAGAGATGAGGTTAAAAGTTTTAGCCTCAAATAACTTCTTTCCGTCTACGTACAATTCCTGTCGGCCTCTTTCGTTGGTCTTGAAGCTAAAAGCTGCAAAAGCATCCTGTGCGGCCATTTCCGCGGCTTGTCTTTCGGCAATTTCGTGGGCCTTTTTAATCTCCGGACTGAAGGTCAAAGCATCAAGCTTAGT
>JAITOP010000143.1 GCA_031289895.1 Prevotellaceae bacterium | reverse complement strand
CGGCTTATTCACCGAAATTCGTTTAATGTTACGGCAATGAGTTTTTGCCCCAAAATAATTTACGAAACAATTAAAAAACGCATACCTGATTTTGAAATGACATATAATATCGACCCTTTGCGTCAGGTGATTGCAGACTCGTGGCCTAATTCGCTTGACGATTCCTGCGCTCGAAATGAATGGGGCTGGAATCCTTATTGGGATTTAGAAAAA
The DNA here is from genome assembly GCA_031289895.1 of Prevotellaceae bacterium. GTDB lineage: Bacteria > Bacteroidota > Bacteroidia > Bacteroidales > UBA932 > JAIRKV01. Next base: position 2,287 of record JAITOP010000143.1, on the reverse strand, counting down.
ATGACAGACGATATGCTGAAAATCCTTGAAGAAAAATATGGAATTAGTCGTAAGTTGTAAGTCATAAGTCGTTAGTCGTTGGTCGTTAGTCGTTAGTCGTTGGTCGTTTGTGAGTTGTAAATGTTATGCAATTTGATTTTTTTACTTCTTTAACTTCTTAATTTTTCTAACTTCTCTAACTTCTTGGTTCTTGGCTCTTGGCTCTTGGCTCTAACTTCTTGGTTCTTCAACATTTTGAAAAAAAACAAATGTAATAAACTTGCATTTTAGCAATAAATTAGTAATTTTGAATGTAAAAATATTTTATTATTAAAAAAATGACAACAACACAATCGACAAATACATTGTTATTGGTGCGTCCTACAAATTTCGGATTCAACGCACAAACAGCAGTAAATAACTCGTTTCAAACAAAAACTGATAACAGCGATTTGCAAAAACAAGCGTTAAAAGAATTTGATAAACTCGCCGAAACCTTAGATGCAGCAAAGGTAAATTTAATAATTGCGGAAGATGAACCTCTATCGCAACTTCCTGATTCTGTTTTTCCCAACAATTGGTTTTCAACGCACATTGACGGCAGTTTTTGTCTGTATCCAATGTTTGCCGAAAACCGCCGGTTAGAGCGCAAAAACAGCATTATTGAAATGTTGAAAAATAATTTTGAAATAAATAATATCATCGATTTTACTCATTACGAAAATCAAAATAAATTTCTTGAAGGCACCGGCAGCATAGTTTTAGACAGAGTAAACCGCATTGCCTACGCATGTTTATCGCCGCGAACAACCGAAGATATTCTCGACGATTTTTGCGCAAAACTTCAATTCAAAAAATGCTGTTTTCATGCGATATTTGATGAAAAAGAAATTTATCACACAAACGTTATGCTTTCGATAGCCGACAAGTACGTGATTGTTTGTACAAAATCGATTGCAAACAGCAATGAATTAAGAAATATCATAGAAAATCTGTTTGCAACAAATAAAGAAATTATTGAAATAAGCATAGAACAAATGCAACATTTTGCCGGAAATATGCTGCAAATTTCGAATAACAACGGTGAACAATTTTTAGCAATGTCAAGTCAAGCCTACGATTCGTTAAATGCAGAACAAATAAAAAAAATAGAGCGATACAATAATATTTTACATTCTGATATTAAAACTATTGAAACCGCAGGCGGCGGAAGTGTTCGCTGTATGCTGGCTGAAATTTTTTTGAAAAGAAAACAAGCAAAAATAATTTGATTAATTTGCTAATTTGATTAATATTTTAATATAATAAATAAAAACACATGGACGAAAAATTTTATATCGAAAGAGAAGAAAAATACGGAGCGCACAATTATCATCCGCTGCCGGTAGTTTTAGAAAAAGGCAAAGGAATATTTTTGTGGGGAATCGACGGAAAACGTTACTACGACTTTCTTTCGGCATATTCGGCAGTAAATCAGGGACACTGTCATCCGCGAATTATTGAAGCGATGAAACAACAAGCAGAAAAACTCACCCTAACCTCGCGTGCCTTTTACAACAACGTTTTGGGCGAATACGAAGAATATATCTGCAAATATTTTGGATACGACAAAGTGCTGCCAATGAACACAGGCGCTGAAGCCGACGAAACCGCGCTGAAACTCGCACGCCGCTGGGGATATATCCACAAAGGAATTGAAGAAAACAAAGCAGTGATTATAGCTTGCGATGGAAATTTTCACGGACGAACAATTACAATAGTATCTATGTCAACCGACCCCGATTCGTACAAAAATTACGGACCTTTCACTCCCGGATTTATAAAAATAGAATATAACAATGTTGATGCCTTAGAAAAAACGCTTAATGAAAATGGAAAAAACGTTGCTGCATTTTTGGTTGAACCCATTCAAGGCGAGGCAGGAGTTTATGTTCCCGACGATGGATATTTAAAGAAATGTTACGACCTATGCAAAAAACACAATGTTTTGTTTATTGCCGACGAAGTGCAGACAGGAATCGGACGCACAGGTAAAATGCTTGCCTGCTCTCACGAAAATGTTCGTCCCGACATTCTCATTTTGGGAAAAGCCGTATCAGGCGGCGTAATGCCCGTATCAGCAGTGCTTGCCGATGATGAAATTATGCTGACGATAAAACCCGGCGAACACGGCTCTACCTTTGGCGGAAACCCTCTCGGATGCAAAATTGCTATCGAAGCCTTGCAAATTATAAAAGATGAAAATCTTGTAGAAAATGCAGAAAAAATGGGAATAATTTTTCGCAGAGAACTAAACTCGTTTAAGTCG
>JAITOP010000112.1 GCA_031289895.1 Prevotellaceae bacterium | reverse complement strand
AAAAAAAGGCAGCCTAATCAGTAAATTAATTTTATGAATTTTTAATTACCTCCCGACAAAACAATAAGTGATAATCCTGCAATAAACAACAAAAACATAATTGCTAAAAGTCTATTGACAGATTTATCTCCTTTAATAAATTCTTTCCATATAAATAAGCCCCAGAATGCCGCTATCATAGGCGCTCCTTGCCCTAACGCATAAGATATGGGCGCACCTGCTTTTCCTGCTGCAATGTAACTGAATAAAGTACCTAAAGCCCATACACATCCTCCGAAAACGCCAACAAGATGAGTGCTGAATTTTCCTGAGAAATATTGGTTGTAGTTTACTTTTTCGCCAACAAAAGGTCGCCTCATTACAAGTGTATTAAACAAGAAATTGCTAATAAAAATACCTACTGCAAAAATAAAAAATGCTGTGTATGGCGTTGCAACACCGTCAGTTGGATATTCAAAATTATTCAAATCCATAGCAGATGCAACAAAACGATAGAAAAACGACATCAATATACCGGCTGCGGCGGCAAGTAAAATTCCTTTTTTTGCATTTGGATTAGATTTTCCTTTGCTGTTTTTTCCGGAAGCAATTCCGTTACATATTATCGCTATCACTATCAATGCAACTCCAACGAACAATAATACAGGGTCGCCTTTGGGTGTGCTAAAATAATTTATAAATACGCCTAAAACCAAAGCCAAACCAACTCCTAATGGAAAAGCAACAGCCATTCCTGCTATCGATACAGACGCTGATAACAAAATGTTTGAAGCATTAAATATTACGCCGCCAATAAATGCGCTTAATACATGTTTGCCTTCAACTTGCTGAATGTCTGCCAAAAAACCTCTTCCCGAGCTGCCAATGCTACCCAAAGTAAAAGCCATTATAACAGCAAACACCAAAATACCGATAGTGTAGTCCCAATAAAACAATTCGTATCTCCATGTTTTACCTGCCAATTTTTGAGTATTTCCCCACGATCCCCAGCAGAGCATCGTAATAAAGCAAAATAATATTGCTAATGAGTAATTTTCAATTATAAACATAATTTTATTTTTTATTTGATTGATGAATATTTATACTTGGTTCGTCTGAATATACAATTACATCGCGAAAATTAACAGACACGTCATCTTCCGGATTTAACCATTCAAAAGTTACGATATGTTTCTGCTTGGGTAACTGATATTTCCAGAATATTTCATTACGCCGTGTACGATAATTTACAGGCAAGTTAACTGTTTCAACCTCTTCGCCATCCAAACGTACCAAAACCCGGGCTACATAGTCTATATTTTTCACATTTGCATTTCCTCTGCCCATACCATTGGCGGATGATACACCACCTTTGAAAACAACACCTGTTCCGTCAAAAGTAAATTCGCCAACATCTGCAATTTTCTTGCGAAGTTCTTTGCTTTCTATCGGATATAAGCCATCAAAAGATTTTTCGTAATTCACAGGTACAGGACTTTGACAAACTATGGTAATATTTTCATCTTCAACTTTACCGCCACCACGTTCTATAACTTGAATTGCCTGCTCAAAACTCATTTGATATGCCTTATTCAAAGATATATTTGTATATGCAAAGTTCATATCTTCAACTTCGTGAAGATTAGCCATCCAATATTCAGGAATGTTACTATATCCGATTACCGCGCCTAAAATTCCGGCTACAGAAGCAGGATTGCAATCAGAATCTTGTCCGCAACGAGTTGCAATATCCATTGTTTTATAAAAATCGCCTTCTCCGTAAAGCAAACCTATCAATATGTATGCGCTATTAATAACAGCATCGATATTAAAAGGAACAAAAACGCCATCGGGACATCCGATATCCGAACTCCATTTTTTTTCACATTCAAACCATGTTTTTTTCCAGTCATCCGGAAATTGTTTATGCCATGATATTACATCGCTCATACATTTGTAGTAATTGCTTTGTTCGGGAATAGTTTTTAATGCCTCTGTTACAATAAATTCGATATCATCTGATATAAAAGCCAATGAGTACATAGCACCAACATATACACCACCATACCAGCCATCGCCATAATTCATTATATGACCAATTTTATCTGATATTTCAGATGCAGTATTCGGCATACCGGGAGACATAATACCTGCATAATCAGCTTCAATTTGATAATCAATATCGTCTGCATGAGGATTATTTAACCAATGTCCTGATTGAGGAGGCATAATTCCGTTAAGGATATTATAACGTGCCGACTGATTTGCGTGCCAAAGTGTATATCCTGCAGTAGCAAAAGCCATTGCCAACGAATCGACAGGCGCATCTATACCCAAACGGGCAAAAACATCTACAAAGGTAAGGTCCATATAAATATCATCGTAAAGTCCGGGTGTGTTTTCATACCATTGTTTGATATATCCGGCAGGCCAGTTTATCGGCGTATAATCCTGAATCATTGTTCCATTATATTTAAATTCTGTGGGTCCGCCGTATGTACATCCTATTGTTTGTCCAGCCCAGCCTCCTTTTATTTTATCCATAAGTTTAGATTTGGTAATTGTATAAGTTTTGGGAACCTCGGACGATGTTTTGTTTGAACAGCCTGCTGTTAACAACATTATAACAGTACAGGCAAGTGATAAAATTATTTTTTTCATTTATTTCAATTTTTTAGTATTCATATTAAATATCTACTTCATTTCTATAAGGTACAGATGATTGCGCACCTTCGCGAGTAACAGATATCGCCGCTGTTTTACAAGCAAATCTGACTGCATCTACAATAGTTCTGTTTTCTGCCAGTGCTACTGCCAATGCTCCGTTAAAAACATCTCCTGCTGCTGTTGTATCAATAGCCTTAACTTTGTATGCATCTACAATTTCGTTTGTTTCTTTATTATAAACCAACGCTCCTCTGTCGCCCATTGTAATGATAACATTATCGACACCCATATCTGCTATTTTTTTGGCTGCTTCAAATGCCGATTTATCATCAGTTATCGTTATTCCTGATATCATTTCCGATTCAGTTTCATTAGGAGTTATTATATACAAATTGCTTATCAGTTCAGCCGAAAGAAACTGTGCCGGTGCAGGATTCAAAATAACCTTTTTATTTTTGCTATTCGCCATTTTTGCTACATATTCTACTGTTTCCATTGGAATTTCCAATTGCATAAGAACAATATCGGCTTCTTCAATCGCTTCTCTTGCTTTTGCTACATCTTCGCGTAAAAGATTGGCATTAGCGCCCGAAGCAACAACTATGCAGTTTTCGGCATTTGCATCTACTGTTATAAGAGCAACTCCCGAAGGATTTTTTGAATCTGACAATACATACGAAGTATCTATTCCTTCTTCTTCAAACTGCTGATGAGCCTGATGTCCAAAAATATCGCTACCGGTTTTGCAAATAAACGTAACTTGTCCGCCAAGACGCGCCACTGTTACGGCTTGGTTTGCACCTTTGCCTCCGGGATTCATAAAAAAAGTACCTCCTATAACAGTTTCACCGGGTCGCGGTAAATGTTGGGTTTTTATAACCATATCGGTATTTGAACTACCTACTACTAAAATTTTTTGTTTATTCATGTTCAAAATTAATATAGTTATTAATTGGTATAACCGGTATTTTGAATAAGATTACCGTTGTTTGTCATGGCACGAGCAGGTATCGGAAACAATTCTGTGTGATTATCTGCTTCGACAGGTTTAAAATCGCGGGCTGTCGTCCATTTTCCAAAACGAATCATATCCTGACGGCGTGAGCCTTCCCATGCAAATTCGCGTCCTCGTTCTGCATATATTTCATCAAGGGTTAAATCGCTTGCTATGTAATCGGGTAATCCTGTGCGGTTTCGTACTTCGTTGAATAACGGAACAGCCGCGCCTGCATTACCCTGACGCACCAACGCCTCGCCTTTCATCATCAAAATATCGGCATAACGATAAACTACATAATCGTTGCTCATACATTCTCCTTGCAGTCCGTTTTCATATTCGTATTTTGCAAAACGCACGCCTTGATTATGAAGAGCCGGATTAGACATATCGAAAAGTGAATTTACCAGAGGAGTATAATTAACCTGAGTTCCATACCACAAAAGCGGAGCGCCGGATGCCTCGTATTGAAGACCATATAGCCATGTTTGACTTCGGTAGTCATTGGCTAAATCATAAGTATTAAAGAAACTTTGTGAAGCGCAAAAACCATTCCATGTTTCGTCAAGAATTCCAAATGTTCTTACACTTTCCCAATGAAGGGTAAGTTGATGGAAACGGAATTTTCGCGACCAGTCGCCATTTGCATAAACTTTATCGTATATTATTACGAAAATATTTTCTTTAGAACCTTGATTATTGGATTTAAAGTTGGCATAATAATCATTTTCAAGCTGAAGCGTATTTAAATTGATAATTGCATCGCAAGCGTTTATGGTTTCTTGCCATTTTGGTGTGCCAAACCATTTTTCGGAATTAAGATACATTTTTGCTAAAATAGTATAAGCAAATGGTTTTGTGGCTCTGCCATAATTATCTGCCGGAGAATTGACAAGCAAATCCGCGTTTTCATTTAATTCCTGTTCGAGAAAAGCAAATATTTCGGCACGGGTTTTTTGTTGTGGTAAGCTAACATCTGTAAAGTCTGTTGTAAAAGGCACATTGCCAAACAGGTCGATAGCATTGAAATAGAACCAAGCTCTCATTACTTTAATTTCGGCAATCATGCTTTCTTTTACAGGAAAGTCAAGTGTTGCCTGCGAAAATTCGTATAATATCTGATTACACAAAGATATTCCTGTAAACAGGAAAGTCCATGTTTGTAGGATATTATCGTGAGCAGGAGTAAATGTGTGCGCATGAAGGTCGCGCCAAACGCCGCCGTCATCCCATTGATTGAACTGACGGAACGGACTTAAAGCTTCATCTGTCGAAACGGTGATTGTACCCCAAATATTATAATAATGCGTATATCCAAGCAAGTGGCTGTAAACGCGACCTGCGCTCATCAAAAATTCTTCTTCGGTAGTAAAGAATTTATCGGATGGAATTGACGAATATATTGTTTCGTCCAAATTTGTACAAGAAAATATTGATAGTGTTAAAACTATACTTATTAATATCTTTTTCATCATTTATCTGTTTTTATATTTATTAAAATGTTACTCTAACACCTAAAACAAAAGTTTTAGTTCGCGGATAAAAATCATAATAGTCGATACCCGGTTGAAGTCCCGACAAACTGATTTCGGGGTCAATACCTTTATATTTGGTAATAGTGAGCAGGTTTTGCCCTGTAAGATACACTCTCACTTTTGATATGTAAGGAGATTTTATCAAAAAATTATATCCTAATGTAATATTATCAAGTTTTAAGTACGAGCCATCTTCGATAAAACGTGATGAATAGTACGCTCCACCTGTGTAGTCGCTATCGAAAGATGATTTAAGAATATTTTTTGTTCCCAGATAACCGGGACCTTCATAATATACTCTTGTTTGATTAAGCACATCATTGCCTACAGAGCCTCTTAGAAGGAACGACAAATCGAAGTTTTTATAGGTAAACGTGTTTTGCAGCGAGAAAATAAAATCGGGATAAGCATTTCCTATAACCTGATAATCGGCTTCGGTAATACCGGCTACACCGTCCAAATCTTCGTATGTTGCGCCTCCGTTGCCGTCGAAGCCAAGAAATTTAGGTCCATAAAAATTACCAAGCGAGCCGCCTTCTTCTACTCGCATTGTATAAATTTTCAAATCATCACCAAAATAGCCCAGATTAAGTGCATCCATAGCATAAATATTATTTGAAAAACTTACTAATTTATTGGTGTTATGACTTATAGTACCTGTTATATTCCATTTAAAATCTTTTGTTACATAAGGTGTACCTGATATAGTTAATTCAATACCGCTATTGTCGATAGTTCCCACATTTGCAAACGTAGAACTGTAAAGATTGGGAGGAACAGGCACGGAATATGTATATAACAAATCGGTGGTACGGCGGTTATAATAATCAAAATTTACGTTCAAACGGTTGTTAAGCATACTTGCATCCAAACCAATATTAAATTCCTGCTTTTTCTCCCATCGCAAATCGGGATTAGGATTGCGCCCCGGTTCATACGTACTCAGCCATCTTCCATTATAATAAAAATTAGATGAGCCTTTTCGCAAAATAGCAAGCGATTGATAATTACCTATTTCCTGATTTCCTGTAACTCCAAAACCTGCTCTCAGTTTAATATCGTTTACCCATTCAACATCCTCCATAAATGATTCTTTTGAGATACGCCATCCTGCGCTTACTCCCGGAAAGAAACCCCATTTGTGATTTTCTCCAAAACGTGATGAGCCTTCCTGACGAATCGATGCAGTAAGAAGATATTTTTCTTGATAATTATACATTACTCTACCAAAAAATGATATGAGTTTGCTTGATGATTTTGAACTTGACAGAGTTGCCAAGCCATCTTTTAAGGCAGCACCTGCTCCTATATTATAAAACGAAAACAGGTCAGTATCAAACTTATAGTTCATTGCATCGTATGATTCGCTCCATTGTTCGCTGTACGAATAACCTGCTATAGCCTGTATTTTGTGTCCATCAAACGATTTTGAATAATCCAGATAAGTTTCTAATGATTTATATTTACCATGATTATTATATGTTTCTGCATAACCATCGTTACCAATACCTATAGGATAGTATTTACCATAATAATGTCCATAACGTTCGCTTGTTTCGGTAAAAGATACAAGAGCATTAGCTTTAAGACCATCAATAATTGATAATGATGCATTTATGCTTCCTGTAAACTGTTTGCGCAAACCTGAATCTTCGTATTGTTCAAGCATTGCCACAGGATTATAATATTCCATAGCACCCACATAGTAATAATTTCCATATTGAGCAGGAGTATTTTCGTCGGCATATACCGGCTCGGTAGGATTGTGAAACATGGCTTGACGCAGAATATAAGTGTCGGAATAAGCACTTTTTGCAGTTGAATAGGTAGCATTGTAATCTAATTTAAGTCGGTCGTTAAGAAGCATTTGTGAAATATTGATTCTTGTTCTTAAACTTTCTTTACTGCTTTTTTTCACAAGTCCCTGGTCTTTAGTCCAAGAAATTCCGGCACGATAACTAAGGTCGCGCGAACCTCCCGAAGAAGCCAATTCGTAATTTTGAGTTAAGGGCGATTGCGTAACTTGGTCAAACCAATCGGTAGATGCTCCGTGGTCGGCACTGTTACCCATGCCATACTTGGCAAGGGCAGTACGAAATTCATCGGCTGTAAGCATATCGGGCTTTTTGTCAACCGTTTGAAAAGCAAGATATGACGAAAATTCCAATTTACTTGTACCCGGAGTTGCTTTTTTGGTTGTTATCAGAATCACACCATTTGTTGCACGAGTACCATAAATAGCAGCAGCAGAACCATCTTTCAAAACATCTATTGATTGAATTTCGTTTGAGCTTAAACTTGCCAAATCGCCACCCACAACACCATCAATAACGATAAGAGGAGATGTTCCTCCACGCATAGTTGTAACACCGCGCAATTGAATTTGGAAACTTCCGTTAGGGTCGCCTCCGTCCGGACGAATGATATTTAATCCGGCAATCTGACCTTGAAGTAATTGAATCGGGTCGGTAATGTTTCCGGCTTTAAAATCATCGCTGTTAATAGAAGATACAGAACCTGTAACTTCCTTTTTGGTAGTTGTTCCATAGCCAATAACTACTACGTCATCCAGCTTGTTAAGTTCTTCTACCAAAAGCACATTAATTTGGGATTGTTCTGTTAACACTATTTCCTGTGTAACATATCCCATAAAATAAAACACAAGTACATCTCCTGATGCAGCAGTAATAGCAAAATTACCATTAGCATCAGAAATCACGGCAGTATTAGTGCCTTTTACGTTAATAGTAGTTCCTGAAAGAGGCGCATTTGATACTGCCTCGACTACCTTACCATTCACAGTTCGTTTTTGTTGAGCATAACTGCTGTAAACCGAACCAATCAGCATAATTGTTGTAAATAAAATTACAACAAACTTTCTTTTCACATGGATTTTCATTTTACATTATTTTATTAAATTAGGGTTTATTTAGATATTGTGACGTCATTTGCTTAATTAAATGTGATGTTATTTTTAAATTAATTTTATAACTTATTAATAATTTTTAGTACAAAAGTACACAACTATCTAAAATAAAAAAGGACAAAAATAACTTATTTAGATAATCTCAAATTGTACTTTTATTTTTATATTAAAATATAAATATCAGTATATAAATTATTTAATAAAATAAATATATAATATTTTTACATTTTTTTGGTCGTTTCAAATAATATTATTTTCTTTGTAAAAGTTTAAATTTAACATTTCGACAGATGCAAAGATTAACTTCGTTGATGGTTTTGGCAGAATCGTTGACAAAAGCCGAAAAACGGTATTTCCGTTTGTTTTCACATATTCAATCGGGCGATAAAAAATATGTTTATCTATTTGATTTGATTGAAGATAATAATCCTATTGATACTATTTACGCTCAGTTTTGCAAAAAGTATAACAGCGCAAATTTCAATATGGCGGTAAAACATCTTTATCGTACAATGATGGATTGCCTGCTATATCTGCATCGCAAGCAGGACATACAAATCAAAGTATTTGCATTGCTTTCGGAAGCCGATATTTTATACGAACGCGCATTGTTTGACGATGCAATGGATGTGCTGAATAAAGCAAAAAAATTGGCTTCGATATACGAAATGGATTCGTTAATATTATTGTCGAGACGCATAGAGCTAAAGTACATGAACGCAACTAATTTCAAGGATATAACCGAACGACAACTTATCAGCAAACAAATGAAAATAGTTGAAGAAATGAAATACAGCCGAAGTGCAAATCTTCATTCGCAGCTTTACGACATTCTTAAACACCGGCTTTTTTATAAAGGATACGTTCGCTCCGAAAAGCAAAAAGAAAGTTTGAACGATTTGATTTTAAGTGAGTTGAATATTGTTGCAAATAATTCGTACAAAGGATTTGAAACTCAGAAACTTCACTTATTATTTCAGTCGGCATACTATCTCGATTCGGGAAATTATAAAATGGCTATTCGTTTTTATCAAACGCTTATTGATTTGTTTGAAGATAATAAACACATGATATTGAATCCGCCGATTTATTATCTTCAGGCAATAACAGGAATTTTAAACAGCCTGAAAATCGCATCGTTGTATAAAGAAATGCCGTTTTTTATTGATAAATTAAAAAAAATTGAACAGGGCAATTATGCTATTGATTTTATTTTGAATGTTCGTGCGCATATTTTTTTATACGAATTTACATGTTCGTTCAACACAGGAAATTTTACGGCAACGGTAGATTTAATTTCAAAATACGACGAAAGTTTATTGAAAAGCATGTCGCTGTTGAGATTGGACACTCAGCTTGATTTGTTAATTCAACTAACTACGCTTGACATTGCAACCGGAAATATAAAAAACGCACGTAAACACATGAAAAATATTATGAGTTCCGGAAAATTGTTTTACGTGTTGCCGTCATATCGATACGCCCGATTAATAAACCTTATAATACAGGCAGAATTAGAAAATTATGATTTTTTCGAGAACGAAATAAAATCCATTAAACGCAGTATCCGCTATGAAAAACAGATATATATCACCGAAAAATTATTATTCAAATTCATTCAAAATTATTATTTACTGAATAACAAAAAAGGGCGCGAAAAATTATACAAACAATTTGAAAAAGAAACCGTAAAAATAATGCAAAACAAATACGAGCGTCAATTACTCGTTATTTTTGATTTTATTTCGTGGATGCAAAGCAAACTAACCAATCGCAAATTTAATGAAATATTGGCTGAAAAAAACCATTAAATTTGGTAGTTGGTAGTTGGTAGTTGGTATTTGGTATTTGGTCGTTAGTCGTTGGTATTTGGTCGGTTGTTAATTTTTAATTTTTAATTATTGAATTGCCTCCTGCTTTAGGAAATGTTATGAAATAATGGCTAAAACTTTTTTTGAGGTGCTATGAAAAATAAATATTACTTTTGATTGCAATAAAAGAGAAGTAAACATAGGCTAAGCACATGACAAAAATTGAAAGATTTAAATTCAAGTTTAGCGAGAGGGTTGAGCAATGCCGTTGAAATTGTTTCTAATCCACATTTAAAGAAGCTTTTAGCAAGTATCCGTGTTTTTTTATTTTAATTTCTTTTATATTTTCGTGGACGTAAATTCCAACGACATACGCCCACGCGAACGCTACCATAACGAGCGAAAAAAGTTTTTCGATACGGTCTAAATCGGTCAGATGCGTATCTTCGATATTAAAACCGCTTGATTTCAATGCTCTGAACGCAGTTTCGATTTGCCAGCGTTCTTTGTATATTTCCTGTGCATTTTCGAGCTTGTTGAACGAAATGATAATCTGCAATTCAGGCTTACCCTTCTTATTTTTCACCCTTGAACCGGAAAGATAGCAGAGTTGTCCATTGACGCGGTAAATTTTGTGCAGAAATTTACATTCATCGCATTTCAGGTCAGCAAATAGCCATGAAGCTTTCGTCCGTTTGCCATTTCGCAAATTGTCAACATAAAAAATTTCACGAATACGGATATGATAAGCTATCTTTTTGTCATTCAGATATTTTATCCAATTTTTACCGATAAATTCACGGTC
>JAITOP010000075.1 GCA_031289895.1 Prevotellaceae bacterium | reverse complement strand
TTTCTATTGAGATTTTTACTTTTCCGTCTAAGCCTTTCTCTACAATATCAAATAAAGTTTGTAAAGTTAAATTGCTGCTGTTGTTTTCGATTCGTGATATATATTCTCTCTTTTTTTCTACTTTTGCGGCAAGGTCTGATTGTGTCATTTTTTTATTTTGTCGTGCTTGTCTAAGTAACAGACCAATTTTTAAACTTTCAAATTCTCTGTCAAGTTCGTCCCTGCGAGGTGTTCCTTTCACGCCATAAACGTCATCTTTTACTTTTTCCCAACTTTTTGTTTTCATAATTATTTATTTTTATAATACCATTTTTGCGGCTGTTTAGTTGCAAAAATAAACAAATTATAACAGATGACAAAAAAATCCCGTTAACAATTGTATGTTGAGAAATGTAAAAATTTCCCCATTGTTCGACCCCAACGGAGTCGGAGGGGATATGTGGACATTCTTTTTCTATAAACATTTAAATCCTAACTGATTCATTAACAATTAATAATGAACAACCGACCAAATACCAACGACTAAATACCAAATACTAAATACCGAATACGTGAATACTGAATACTGAGTACTAAAATTACCCGCAATGAAAATATTTATTTACTATTTCTATAATTTTGCTTTCGTTGTCGGATATTTCGTTGCGCAGATTTTCGTCGTTATAACTTTTCAGTTTTTTTACTACTCCATCAATTATTGTTTGCGGAAAAACGTTGTACTGCTTGTAAATTTCGGATTGCTGCAACAGTTGCGTGGCAGAATCTCCGCACGAAACAGGCAATTGTTCTAGCGTTTGTGTGCGGTGTTTATTGGCATCGTCAAAAATATTTACATCTACATAACGTTTTTGTGCATATTCAAGAGCATCAGGCATTTCCAAACCATATCGCGCGGCAACCATCAGTCCTGCAAACAGCAAATGAATATCGGCAGAATTATCTGAGCAACGAAATTCGACTGTTTGCTTTTGCGAAAAATCGGTATTATCAATAGTTTCATTAGGATTTAAATCCTGAATCATCGACATTTTGCCTGTCCAGCCAAGCGGCACGCGCACCAGCACCGAACGGTTGCGGTCGCCCCAGCAAATATTTGTAGGTGCTTCCTGATGAGGAACAAGGCGAAAATACGAAGTTGGATTTGTATTTCCAAAAGCCGTAAGTGACGGAGCAAGAGATAAATATCCTGCAATTGCTTTTTTGGCGACATCGGTAAGTTTGCCGTCGTTGCTCATGCAGTTTTTGCCATCTTTTACAAGTTTTGTGTGAACGTGCATTCCGCTGCCTGCTTTGCCTATCGTGATTTTTGGGGCAAACGAAATTGTTACTCCGTATTTATTTCCGAGCGAGCGTAAAATCCATTTTGCAATTACAAGTTGATTAGCAGCATCTTCGGCATCGCAGGGTAAAAATTCGAGTTCGTTTTGTTCGTAAAGTTTTCCGTCTAACGAAAAATTTCCAACTTCGGCATGTCCGTATTTTAATTGTCCGCCGCAGCGTGCCACCAAAAGCATAGCCTCAGTGCGCAATGCGCTCCATTTTATAAACGGACTCGACTCGTGATATCCGCGCTGGTCTTCAATTTTATACAATCCGTTATCGTCGGTTATTGCATAATATTCCAATTCGCCCATAGCGTGAAAGGTATATCCGGTGCGCTGTTGCAACGTTTGTTGTGCTTTACGCAAAATATTTTCGGGCGAAATTTCAAGCGGATTTCCATCTTTATCGTAATATGAACAAAGAATATCAAGAGCCGGAATTTCGGAAAAAGGATTTATAAACGCCGTGCGATAACGAGGAATTACGTACAAATCGCTCGATTGCGCATCAATAAAAGGAAATAAACTTGAGCCATCCACGCGCTCGCCTGCCGTGAGAATTGCATCCAAATGTTGTTTATTATCAATAACAAACGTCAGTGTTTTCAGTCGTCCATCAGCGCCAATGTAGCGAAAATTAAGTATTCGTATTGCGTTTGCTTCAATAAATTTTATAAGGTCTGCTCTGGTAAATTGCGCGGCATCCTTATCTAAAAAAGTTATAAGAGAATTAATATTCATTTTCTAAAATATTTTAATTTAACATACATAATTATAAAAACAAGTTCAAAAATAGTAAAAGATTTTAATATGAATATGCAAATGTGCAAAAAATTATTACTTTTTTAAAAATAGTATTCAGTATTTACGTATTCGGTATTCACGTATTTGGTATTTAGTTGTTGGTATTTGGTCGGTTGTTCATTATTAATTATTCATTATTAATTGTTAATGAATCCGTTAGTATTTTAATGTTGGTAGAAAATGAATGTCCACACCGCATACGACCACGCATGGGGTCGAACAATGAGGATATTTTTACATTTCTATCAACATACAATCCTTATCGGGATTTTTTGTCATCTTTTATAATTTGTTTATTTTTCATTCCTAAATTACGATTTACGATTTTTTGTTGATTTATTGATTTGAAAAACTCTTGATAAACTTTACAAACTTTGGACTTTATGAACTTTATAACTTTTTAAACTTTATAAACTTTATAACTTTATAACTTTATAAACTTTATAACTTTACAAACTTTGAACTTTTTAAACTTTTTTACTACATTTGCCGTAAATATTAATAAATTTTGAAAACAGTATCATTAAAATCATTTTTTGGAAATATCCAGCCCGAAGCAGGTTGCGACGAAGCAGGACGCGGATGTCTTGCCGGTCCTGTATTTGCTGCCGCAGTAATTTTACCCGATAATTTTGACCATCCGCTACTTAACGACTCGAAACAACTCACCGAAAAACAACGAAACCAACTGCGAACAATTATCGAAACCGAAGCCGTTGCCTGGGCAGTAGCATCGGTGAGTAACGAAGAAATTGATAAAATAAATATTCTTAACGCCTCGATTTTGGCTATGCACAAAGCATTGAGCAAACTTAAAATACAACCTGAATTTATTATCGTTGACGGAAACCGCTTTAAACCTTATAAAAACATAACTCACCAAACAATAATCAAAGGCGATGCAAAGTATAAAAGCATAGCCGCAGCCTCGATTTTGGCAAAAACACACCGAGACGAATTTATGGAAAATGCCGCAAAAAAATATCCTCAATACAATTGGCAACAAAACAAAGGCTACCCAACAAAAAAACACCGCGCAGCAATTGCACAATACGGCACAACACCATTGCACAGACTAACATACAAACTATTGGAAACTCAAATTAAGATTGAATTTGGTATTTAGTAATCCGTATTCAGTAATCCGTATTTAGTATTTAGTATTTAGTGGTTGTCCGCATATAAACTATACATTGCGTTTTTATATTTAATTGATTATGTATTGATTAATTTATAAATTGTATGATTAATTTATGGACAACTCCTTAGTCGTTGGTCGTTGGTCGTATTAATCACATTTTCACATTAATCACATTAATCACATTATTCCTTATTCGTGCAAATTCGTGTAAATTCGTGGCTATTAATCATTAATCACTAACCATTAACCACTATTTTTTAATTCTTAATTCTTAATTTTTAATTTTGTTTTAAAAAAGGTTTCCATAATTTATACGTTTTATTTTCAGATGGTTATAAGCAAGTTCGGTAACTTCGCGTCCGCGAGGTGTGCGTTGCAAAAATCCTTCTTTTATCAAAAACGGTTCATAAACTTCTTCTATCGTTCC
>JAITOP010000074.1 GCA_031289895.1 Prevotellaceae bacterium | reverse complement strand
TGTTTTCACAATATACTTATTATTAGCATTTTATTTGCTAACCTCATTTATACCTAATTTTTCAACAAAACCACCTCAGTAGCATAAAATTAATCCATCCAAAACCTCATTACCTCATTCAAATTAGATTTTGATATTATAATATTACAATGAGGTAATGAGGTCGTTTTTTTAACATATTACTACTGAGGTTGTTTTGTTGGAAAAATTAGGTTTAAAATTAGATTTAATGTATCAAAAATCTTGTCTTGTGAAAGTTGAGTTATTAATCACATTCTCACTTTAATCACATTTTCACATTAATCACATTTTCACATTAATCATTAACCATTAATCACTAATCATTATTTTTTTACTACTTTTGTAATTGTAAAATTTTATAGATAATGAATGCAGAAATTATAACTATTGGCGATGAAATATTAATTGGGCAAATTGTTGATACTAACAGCGTTTATATTGCCGAACAACTTAATTTGATTGGAATCAATGTTTATCAAAAAACAGCAATATCCGATAATCGCAGACATATTATCGAAAGTATAGACAGAGCGTTTGTAACCTCTGATATTCTAATGGTTACAGGCGGCTTAGGTCCTACAAACGACGATATTACAAAACAGGTTTTGGCTGAATATTTTGGCGCAGGATGTATGAAAATTCACGAGCCATCGCTTGAAATAGTTAAAAATCTGATACAAAGGCTTAACATTACTTTAAGTGAAACCAATATCCGACAAGCAGAATTGCCCGATTGTTGTATTCCGATATTAAACAAAAACGGCACTGCGCCTGCAATGTGGTTCAATCGCAACGGAAAAATACTTGTTGCAATGCCCGGCGTACCGTTTGAAATGAAAGCAATAATGAACGATGTGATTCCAATGATTTGCAAACATTTTAAATTAAAAAGTATTTATCATAAAACACTGCTAACGTACGGAATACCCGAATCGGTGCTGTCTGAAAAAATAAGCGAATGGGAAAATAATCTACCCAAACATTTGCATCTGGCATATCTTCCTAATCCCGAATCGGGTGTAAGACTTCGCATTTCGGCATACAACGGTGAAAGCAAACAAACATTGGAACAAGAAGTTGACGCTCAGTTTGCCACGTTGCGCACAATTCTGAAAACAGCAGTTTACGGCGAAAATAACGACAATCTCGCCACAGCAACAGGAAAACTTTTGCAACAAAAAGGCGCAATGCTCGCAACCGCCGAATCGTGTACAGGCGGACATATTGCCGATATGATTTGCTCAAACTCAGGAGCTTCCAAGTGTTTTGTCGGTTCGGTTGTTGCATATTCCAACAATATTAAAATAAAAACACTTGGCGTTAACGCTACTGATATAGAAATGTACGGAGCTGTAAGCGAACAAGTTGTGAGGCAAATGGCGCAAGGCGTTTGCAAAGCGCTTAATGCCGATTATGCAATTGCCACGTCAGGCATAGCAGGACCCGACGGCGGAACTGCCGAAAAACCAGTAGGCACGGTTTGGATAGCCGTTGCCACACCAAAACGAGTTATTGCACAAAAATACATTTTATCAAAACTTAGAGATGTAAATATTTCGCGAGCATCGGCAATAGCATTGAATATGTTGCGATTAGAATTGATTGAGGAGAAAGATTAATGTGATTAATGTGAAAATTTGAGAATGTGATTAATTAATCATAAAAATCAAAATAATCATATTATCACATTAATCATATTATTAATTTTGTATATTAGTAATAAACAAACTTGTATATTAGTAATAAATAAATTTGTATATTTGCACTTTATAAGTTTAAAAATAAATTATGATACAACAAACAGTTATTCAGCAGGTCATAAACTTGCAAAAACATAAGATACAGTATCAAAAAACAGGTTTGCAACGAGATATATTATCTGCGTTACCTGAGATACAATCGCACGCATTGATAGTTTCGGGCATTCGTAGGTGCGGAAAAAGTACATTGTTGCTTCAATTATTGAAACGAAACAATCAAAATGCACTTTACCTGAACTTTGAAGACCCTCGCCTGTTCGGTTTTGAACTGACTGATTTTCAACTTTTGGACAGTATTATCACAACATCAAAAAATAATGTGTTATTTTTTGATGAAATACAAGTAATACGAGCTTGGGAACTTTATGTGCGACAAAAATTAGATGAAGGTTTTCGAGTTGTCATAACAGGTTCTAATGCTTCATTGCTTAGTCGGGAATTAGGAACAAAGCTTACGGGAAGGCATATTACCAAAGAACTTTTTCCGTTTTCATACAAAGAATTTTTAGCGTTTAAATCGCTTCAAGCAAATGTGCAGTCATTGCATAAGTATCTGAATTCAGGCGGATTTCCCGAATATTTAAAAACGACCAATACGGATATTTTAACAGCTTTGTTTTACGATATTCTAAATCGTGATATAGTTGTACGGCATGGAATTCGAGATGTCCGTTCTCTGAAACAGCTTGCCGTTTATTTAATATCTAACGTAGGAAATCTTGTAACTGCAAGCAAATTACAGCAAACATTAGGAATCAAAACAACGGCAACCATATTAGAATATTTTTCTTTTTTAGAAGATACTTATTTGGTTAATTTTATGCCAAAATTCAGTTATTCACTTAAAATTCAATCTATTAATCCAAAAAAAATTTATGTGATAGACCCCGGAATAATAAAAATAGCCTCTGCGTCATTTACTGATAATTACGGTCATTTGCTTGAAAATATGATATATTGGAATCTTCGGCAGACAGGGAAAGAGTTATACTATTTCAATGAAAATGGATATGAATGTGATTTTGTGGTAATTGAAAACGAAAAAATCAAACAATTAATTCAAGTTTGTTACGAACTGACACCTGAAAACAGAGAACGTGAACAACGAGGATTGCAGGAAGCAATGGATTTTTTTAAGACGGATAAAGGTTTGATAGTTACTTACAATCAGAAAGATGCATATATATACAATGGAAAACGAATTGACGTTGTTCCTGCGTGGGAATACTGTGATTTTCAAATCAAATAAACCGTCATGACTAAACAAACAATACTTAGAATAGGAAAACTCGATGACCTTTTGGAATTGCAACAACTTTTTGTCGATACCGTATCAACCATTTGCAGAGCCGATTACAATGACGAGCAAATAAAAGCATGGATTTCAGGTATTGAAGACACAGAGCGTTGGCAAGGCATTTTAACACAGCAATATGTGTTAATTGCAGAAGATAAACAGAGAATAGTCGGTTTTGGTTCGTTGGACAAAGGAAACTATATTGATATGTTGTATGTACACAAAGACCGTCAAAATCAGAGAATTGCATACCAAATTTATAATGAAATAGAAAAGGAAGCAAAACGTCAGAAACAAACATTCTTAACTTCGGATGTAAGTCTGACGGCAAAATCGTTTTTTGAAAAAATGGGATTTAATACAATATCTCAACAAACAATTATAAAGCAGGGAATTGAGTTGATAAATTTTAAAATGACAAAGGTATTAACAATGTAATAGACAAGTATATAAATCAATAAATAAACAAAATTGTTTTTTGAAAAAAATGGGATTTAATACAATATCTCAACAAACAGTTATAAAACAGGGGATTGAATTAATAAATTTTAAAATGACAAAGGTATTAATAATTTAATAGACAAGTATATAAATCAATAAATAAACAAATTTATTTTTTGAAAAAATGGGATTTAATACAATATTTCAACAAACAGTGGTAAAACAGAGGATTGAATTGATAAATTTTAAAATGACAAAGGTACTAACAATGTAATAGACAAATATATAAATCAATAAATAAACAAAATTGTTTTTTGAAAAAATAGGATTTATTACAATGTCTCAACAAACAGTTATAAAGCAGGGTATTGAATTAATAAATTTTAAAATGACAAAGGTACTAACAATATAATATACAAATATATAAATTGGCAAATAAATGAATTAAATTTTAAAATAAATGTTCGGAAGAGGTTCTACAAAATCAAAACAGTAATGAAAGAGAAAAAAATAACCGATAAAATAATATCTCCGGATTCTTTTTTCATAGAAAAAATGCAAATGTCGGAAATCCGGGAAGTGGCAGATATTTTGACAGATGCATTCGAAACAAATCCTGCATATTCTATTATTTTTGATAAAGCAAATAATCCGAAAGACGGCTTATTGTGGCTGTTCAAAGCTAATTTGTTTTTGCTTAACCGAAGACAAATATTGAAAAATGTCATAAAAGAAAAACATTCCAAAAGCCTGATAGGGACATACACATTAATACCGCCAATGGGAGCAAAAAAAACAATTACTGACCATCTGCAAATAGGACTACCACAGTTCATACTGAAATTCGGTTTTCATACGCTATATAAAATGCTTGGTTTAGACAGTTATAACAAGAAGATACTTGATGAATCAATGAAAACAGCCAAGTATTA
>JAITOP010000063.1 GCA_031289895.1 Prevotellaceae bacterium | reverse complement strand
GGGGGATTGCGGGTCAAGCCCGCAATGACGCTCGCTTTTCCCGTCATCCCGCGCTTGACGCGGGATATCCTGAAATATACAGGTTTATTATCAGAAGATTGCGGGTCAAGCCCGCAATGACGGTAAAAATAGCACCTCAAAAAAAGTTTTAGCCTCAACAAAAAGCAAATCAGCAAATCAACAAATCAACAAAAAACAAATCAACAAATCAGCAAATCAACAAATCAACAAATCAACAAATCAACAAATCAACAAATCAACAAATCAACAAATCAACAAATCAGCAAATCAACAAAAAAGAAATATGTTTTGATTTAATCCGGATATTTTTGTATTTTTGTACTTTTGTATAAAAATGCAAAAAAAACAAAATTTGAGCAGCACAAAATTATAAAATAAAAAGATGAAAGTAAAGATAGTAAATAAATCGGCATTTGATGTACCTGCCTATGCCACAGCACAATCGGCGGGGCTTGATTTGCGTGCAAATATCAGCGAACCTGTAATTTTGAAACCATTGGAACGCAAACTTATTTCTACCGGTTTGTTCGTAGAACTTCCCGATGGTTACGAGGCGCAAATTCGTCCACGTAGTGGATTGGCTATAAAAAGCGGAATTTCGTTGGTCAATACGCCCGGAACTATCGACCCCGATTATCGCGGCGAAATAGGAGTGATTGTTATAAATTTGTCGAACGATGAATTTACGTTAAACCCCGGCGAACGAATTGCTCAAATGGTTATTAGTAAATTCGAAAGAGTAGAGTGGGTCTGCGTTTCGCAATTATCGTCATCAAATCGTGGCGATGGCGGATTTGGCTCAACAGGAACAAAATAATTATGATTTTTATCTTAAAAAAACAAAATATAAAATTGAAAAAAAACGTACAACATATAAAAAAAACTTGCTGCAAAAAAATATTTGCATCCATTAAATTTGCTTTAATTTTCTTGGTATTTATCGGATGTTCATCGCAACGTGCGGCGAAAAACGGAAGTGTGCCGGTTGATGTAGCACGCGAATATTATTTGATAAATGCAGCCCGAAAATATTATCAGGGCGACTTAATGGACGCTCACCGTTTTTTGTCAAAGTCAATTTCTGTTGCGCCCGATTGTTCGGCGTGCTATTATTTAATGTCGAATGTGTTGCTGAAAGCGGGCTACGTCAACGATGCGTTACGCGCAAGTCAAATGTCGTTTAAATTAGATTCTGCAAATTTTTGGTACGGAAAACATTTGGCGCAGATAAGCGAAATGGCAGGAAATTTAAATTTGTCGGTAAAAACATATCAGTATCTTTTGAATTTTAAAAATAAAGATGAAGATATTTATTTTGATTTAGGAACTTTGTATTGTCGTCAAAATCAATTTGATAAAGCATTGGAGTTATACGACTCGCTGCAAAAAAAAATCGGATTTAATGAAAAAATATTGTTTGCCAAACAACAGATTTATTATGCCACAAATAATAATTCCACAGCCTTGGTAGAGGCGTTGCGATATTATGAAAGCGATACCGAAAATCCACAGGCAAATGTTTTGCTTGCCGAAGTTTTTGGCAGAGCGGGCAACGATTCGCTTGCGCTGAAGTATCTCGAACACGCGCACGAAATTGATGAAACCTACGCTGCGCCTCTGTTTGCCTTAGCCGAGATGTACAGAGAGGGCTATGAATATGAAAAGTTCTTTGATATTCTCAATAAAATTGCGGGGAATAAGTTTATTCCCTTGTCTGATAAAGTTGAATATTTTGTTCCTGTTCTTCAATTCTGGCAACAAATTAAATATCAGGAAAAAATAGAAAATATATTTACTCTGCTTGCCGAAAATTATAGTAACGATTGGCAATTTAAACAATTTTACGCATCTTTTCTGTTTCAAACCGAAAGGCAAAATCAGGCAATGAAAATTATTGATGATGAATTAAACCGGAATAAACAAAATAGTTCGGCGTGGAGTATGAAAATTGCATTATTGTATTACGATAAAAATTTGGAAAATGTGTTGGCGGCAATTGATACTGCGCTTGTTTATTCACACGACAAATATGATCTTTTGCTGCAAAAATCTTCTACTTTATATGAGTTAAAAAGATATAAAGATGCAATTGTAATTCTCGAAAAAACATTGAATACAAATAAAAACGGGAAAAATAATAACGAAATGTTAGCTTTTCTTGGCGATTTGTATCATGCTGTCGGCGAAAAAAAATTAGCATATAAAACCTACGAAAGAGTTTTAGAAATTGATACTGCAAATATTAGCGTACTCAATAATTACGCTTATTATTTGAGCGAAGATAATAAAAGTTTGAAACAAGCTCTTGAAATGTCAAAAAAAACAATTAATGCCGAACCCGAAAATGCAACATACCTTGACACCTACGCTTGGATTTTGCACAAACTCGGGCGCAACGATGAAGCAAAACCCGTTTTTCGTAAAGCAATGACATTAGGCGCTCGCGAAAGTTCTGTAATTTTAGACCATTATGGCGATGTTTTGTTTGAATTGAAAGAATATGACACGGCAATTCTTTATTGGGAAGATTCTCTTTCGAAAAAAGATGTTACAAATGTTAATCTAATTCGTGAAAAAATTGAAAAATGTAAGATAATAAAAGAAATAAGATGAAATATTTTGTTAAACATATAATAGGCATAGTTTTCCTTTTTGCGGCAATTCCTTTGTTTTCGCAGACAGAGGCTGAACTGAAGAAGCGCAAAACCGAAACAGAAAAAGAAATTGCAAATATCGATAAACAACTTACCGAAACTGCAAAAGCAAAGCAAACAAAAACGGCGCAGATAACTTTGCTAAATAAACGAATTGCACAACGCAAAAAGTTAATTAACGACACCGATATACAAATTTCCATCACCGAAAACGAAATACAGCAAAAAAATAAAAAAGTATCCGAAATCAAATCGCAGTTAGATAGGCTTAAAGATTCATATTCAGAGTTGCTGGTCAATATTTATATGAATCGCAAAAAAGCCACTTGGCTGATGTACGTTTTTGCAAGCGACGACCTTAGTCAGGCTTATCGGCGATTGAAATATTTACAGTCTTACGCAGATGTTGTGTTTGTGCAAGCCGCTAAAATTGAGCAAACAACGAAACAGGTAAGAGACGAAATTTCTTTATTGGCAAACAAAAAACAAGAATTAGATACTTATAAATCGGAACGAAAAAAAGATGTAGATAGCTTGGAAAATGATGAAAAAGCTGCGGAAAAAATATTGGAAGGATTGAAAAAAGATGAGGCTGTATTGAAAAAAGAATTAAAAGCGAAACGCATTGTGCTGGATAATTTAGATAAAAAACTTACATCAATTATAAAGAAAGAAGTGAGCAAAGACAAAGCCAAAGGCAATACAAAAGCTCCTGAAAATGTTAAACTTTCTGCCGATTTTGTAGCAAATCGCGGACGTTTGCCATGGCCTGTTAAGCAAGGAAATATTGTCGGATTTTTTGGTAAACATACTCATCCTGTGTTTAAAAATTTAGAATTACCTGAAAATAATGGCATAGATATATCAACCGTTGCAGGCGAAAATGTTTTATCTACTTTCGATGGTGTTGTGGGAAGTATATTTTCAATGCCCGGATTACATATTTGCGTATTGCTGAAACATGGAGAATATTTTTCTCTTTATTGCCGCCTTGCCGTTGCCAATGTTAACTTAAACGACAATGTAAAAACAGGAACTGTAATTGGAAAAGTTGTTGACAATAAAGACGATTCGCAATTACATTTTGAATTATGGAAAGGTGGTGTAAAACTAAATCCTCAACAGTGGTTATTGCAAAAATAAAAAATATTATTTATATAAAAACCTGAATACTATAATTAATTTAAAGTAAATAGATGATAAGATTTTTCACAGAAAATATTTCTTTTGATTTAAAAAATAAACGTAAAATTAAACAATGGATAGCCGATGTTGCTAAAAGTGAAAATAAAAATATCGGCGAAATAAATTTTATTTTCTGTTCTGATTCTCACCTTCTTGATATAAATAAAAAGTACCTGAATCACGATTATTTTACCGATGTTATCACATTTGATTTTTGCGAAGGCGTAAATATTTCGGGAGATATTTTTATAAGTATTGATACTGTTCGTGCAAACGCAATTGAATATCAGCAATTATTTGATGACGAATTGCATAGAGTAATGGTACACGGCATTCTTCATCTTTGTTTGTACTGCGATTCTACTAAATCTGAAATCGCTGTAATGCGCTCAAAAGAAAATATTTATCTTAAAAAAATGACATTTTAAATGCTTTATACGTTCGATATAATCGTTGTCGGAGGAGGACATGCGGGATGCGAGGCTGCAGCAGCAGCAGCAAAAATGGGTTCGCAGGTACTTTTAATTTCTATGGACATGACTAAATTTGCATCCATGTCGTGCAATCCTGCTGTTGGCGGAGTTGCAAAAGGACAAATTGTTCGCGAAATTGATGCGCTTGGCGGATGCACTGGAATTGTTACCGACAAAACATCTATTCAGTTTCGTATGCTTAACCGTTCAAAAGGACCTGCAATGTGGAGTCCGCGCTCACAATGCGACCGAACGCTTTTTTCTGTTGAATGGCGAAAAATGTTAGAGGCAAATACAAACCTTTCGTTTTGGCAAGATTTTGTTGTAAATATTTTTGTGAACGATGGAAAGGTCGAAGGAGTGCAAACTGCGCTCGGAGTTAAATTTTATTCAAAGGCTGTAATTCTTACGGCGGGAACTTTTCTTAATGGGAAAATTCATGTTGGACGTACTCAACTTGTTGGCGGTAGAATGGGGGAGATGCCTTCTGTTGGTCTTACCGAGCAACTCGTTTCTTTGGGTTTTGAATCGGGACGTATGAAAACAGGAACTCCGCCTCGTTTTGACGGGAGAACTATAAATTTTGAAAAGTTGACTATTCAGCACGGCGACGAAAATCCATCAAAGTTTTCTTTTCTTCCCGAAATTAAGCCTGTCGAAAAGCAAAAGCCCTGTTATATTATTCGCACATCCCCCGAAGTGCATAAAATTTTGGAATCGGGATTTGATGACTCTCCCTTATTCATAGGAATTATAAAAGGTATTGGACCGCGATATTGTCCGAGCATCGAAGATAAAATTAAAACATTTTCTGATAAAGAGTCGCATCAATTATTTTTAGAGCCTGAAGGTTTTGATACAAACGAATATTATTTGAGCGGATTTTCATCGTCCTTGCCGCTTGACGTGCAATATAAGGCTTTGCGAAAAGTTGAGGGTTTTGAAAATCTCAAAATATTTCGTCCCGGATATGCAATCGAGTATGATTATTTTCCTCCGACTCAACTTTATCATACGTTAGAAACCAAATTAGTTGAGAATTTATTTTTTGCAGGACAGATAAACGGAACAACCGGTTACGAAGAAGCTGCCGCGCAAGGATTGATGGCTGGAATAAATGCGTATTTAAAATTAAATAATAATGAGCAATTTATACTTTCGCGCAATCAGGCGTATATTGGAGTTTTAATTGATGATTTGGTTTCGAAAGGTGTTGACGAACCGTATCGAATGTTTACCAGCAGGTCGGAGTATAGAATTTTGTTGCGGCAGGATAATGCTGACGAACGTCTTACAGAATTGTCGTATAAAATTGGATTGGCATCTGCCGAGCGTTATAAAAATGTTATTGTAAAGCAAAAAGCGATAAACGAACTTATTACTTTTATAAATGAAATTTCTGTTTCGCCCGATGAAATAAATCCATATCTGGTAAGTATTTCATCTGCCGAAATTAATCAAAAACGTAAACTTGCAGATGTTCTTTCTCGTCCTGAGGTTTCTGTCGTTACTGTTTTGAATGTTATTTCTGATATTAAGTGTAAACTTGAGGGAATTGGAAATTTGACTTTGGAAGTTATCGAAGAGGCTGAGATAATTATAAAGTATTCGGGATATATTGATAGAGAGCAACTTCTTGTAGAAAAAATGTTGCGATTAGAAAAAGTAAAAATTCCCGAAAATTTTGATTATTCAAAAATCAATATAACTATTGAGGCGCGACAAAAGTTGAATATGATACGTCCGGCAACAATAGGGCAGGCATCAAGAATTTCAGGTGTTTCTCCGGCAGATATTTCTGTTTTGCTTGTTTTGCTGGGCAGGTAAAAATAGCGTTCCACGTGGAACATTTTTAAAAATATAGACATTTGTGTTGATTTTTAGATTGTCGAAAATGTTGTATGTGTGGGGTAAAAAAGAATTAAGAATTAAAAGTTAAAAATTAAAAATGTAGAATTAAGAATTGCAAATGCTGATAATCAGTCATTGCGAGAACGACTAAGCAATCCAAAAAATATGATTGATGGATTGTTGACACTTAAAAAATGAACAAGAAGAATTAACAATAAAAAGCAAAGAAGATACTAAAAGATGAAAAATAAACAAGATATAAAAGATAACAAAAAATCCGATAGGGATTGTATGTTGGTAGAAATGTATAAATACATCCATTGTTCGACCCCGATGGGGTCGGAGATATGTGGACATTCGTTTTCTATAAACATTTGAATTCGTAGAATTCATGCCATCTTTTATATGTTATTTGTTTTTATAACTAAGCAAAGTGATGAAAAATAAACATTTATAACAGATGAAAAAATCCCGTAGGGATTATCGCTCGGTAGAATGATAAATACCACGACAACAGTCCGTAGGATTGCCACCAACAAAAGCAGGGTCGCAAATCTACGGCTTGCGATACAAAAGGTGGTTTATTGTTCTACCAAGCGATGCAAACCTAACGGCTTGCTTATTGATAAAAACAATCTTTTATAAGTTATTTGTTTTTAATAACAAAGTGATGAAAAATAAACAGTTATAACAGATGAAAAAAAATCCCGTAGGGATTACGCTCGGTAGAATGATAAATACCAGACCATCTCGGCAGTCCGTAGGACTGCCCACCAACAAAAGCAGAGGTCGCAAACCTGCGGCTTGCGATACGAAAGGTGGTTTATTTTTCTACCAAGCGATGCAAACCTAACGGCTTGCTTATTGATAAAAACAATCTTTTATAGGTTATTTGTTTTTTATTACTAAGTTTGTATAAATTACTAATGTTGTTTTGTCTTTTCAAAAATTTGGCAGAAAACGTAAAATAACGTTCCACGTGGAACAATTTTAAAATAATAGAGAAATGTGTTAAAATTTTGATATGAATATAAGAAAAAATGATAAAATAAAGCAAAAACTTTCTGTTTTGCCTCATTCTCCGGGTGTGTACCAATTTTTTAACTCGGCGGATAAGATTATCTATATAGGCAAAGCTAAGGATTTGAAGCGTAGAGTGTCATCTTATTTTTTGTCGCGGGCAACCGAAAGTTTGAAGTTGCGGGCAATGGTTGCCAAAATTGCCGATATAAAGCATATTGTTGTAGCAACCGAGTCGGATGCCTTTTTTTTAGAGAACAATTTGATAAAAAAATATCAGCCGCGCTATAATATTTTGCTGAAAGATGATAAAACTTATCCTTGGATTTGTATTAAAAACGAAAGTTTCCCCCGTGTGCTTGTTGTTCGCAGAACGCCAAAAGACGGTTCTAAATATTTTGGACCTTATTCGTCGGTAGGCACAATTCGGTTTTTGCTTGATTTGATAAAACGATTATACTTTTTGCGAACTTGTAAACTTTTGCTGTCACCGACTGCCATTGACAGAGGCAAATATAAGACCTGCCTTGAATATCATATCGGAAACTGTAAAGCCCCTTGCATTGGGAAGCAAACCGAAACCGAATATAATTTGCAAATCGAGCAGGTATCGGCAATATTAAAAGGCGACATTCAGGAAGTAATGCAATATGTGAAAACCGAAATGAAACGAGCAGCGGCGGAATACCGATTTGAAGATGCCCAATTATTGAAAGAGAAATTTCATAAATTGGCAACATATCAGTCAAAATCAATAATAGTTAGTTCGTCTATTCAAACGGTAGATGTAATTACGGTTTTGGTTGACGAAAATATGGCTTTGGCTAATTTTATGAGAATTGTAAAAGGCGCAATTGTTCAGTCGCAAACGTTAGAACTGAGTCTTGGCGTTGAAGATACAAAAGAATCGATATTGAGTTATGTTATTGCCGAAATGCTGAACAGGTTAGAAGGGGAGTTGTCGGCTGAAATTATTGTGCCGTTTTTACCCGACCACGAAATTCCGAATCATATCTTTACAATTCCTCTGCGTGGCGACAAAATGCAATTAATGGATTTGTCGTTGCGGAATCTAAAAACATATCAGTTTGAACAATTAAAACAAATGAAAATCGCTGACCCTGATAAATATAGTAATCGTATTCTTTTAAAACTACAAAACGAATTAAAATTGGATGTCCCGCCTCGTCATATCGAGTGTTTTGACAATTCAAATATTCAGGGGTCAAATGCGGTTGCATCGTGCGTTGTGTTTAAAGATGGGCGACCAAGTAAAAAAGATTATCGAAAGTATAATATAAAAACGGTTGTTGGAACTGACGATTATGCTTCGATGCGCGAAGTTGTTCGTCGTAGATATTCAAGGTTGATTGAAGAGCAGGCAGCGCTTCCCGACTTAATAATTACAGATGGCGGGCAAGGACAAATGGAAACCGTAAGAAAAGTAGTAGAAGATGAGTTGGGTTTAAAAATTCCGATAGCCGGTTTGGCAAAAGACAAAAAACATCGTACCAACGAGCTTTTATTTGGATTTCCGCCACAAGTGGTAGGAATAAAGCCAACCGAACCTCATTTTAAGTTATTGGCGACAATACAAGATGAAGTGCATCGTTTTGCAATAGAATTTCACAGAAACAAGCGAAGCAAAGCAATGATTAGTTCACAATTATCTGAAATTAAAGGCATTGGTGAAAAAACTCAACAAAAATTATTATTAAAATTTAAAACAATTACAAAAATAAAACAAGCAACAATTAGTGAATTAAGCGAAATTACAGGCGCAAAAATGGCTAAAGTTGTGTTGGATTATTTTAGAAATAAATCAGAATAAAAAGATGTTATATTCTGATTTATAAATTAATATTGTTGTTAGAATAATTTTTTTTATATTTGTATGTCTGAAATTCAAAAAATTAATATAAATTTGCTAAAAAATAACGTTGAAAATGAAAAAAATTAGTATCAATATGATTATGCCGCACGTTGTGGCTGTTGTAATATTTATTGCAATATCATTTCTGTATTTTTCGCCTGAAATTTTCGAGGGGAAAACAATTCTTGGTCACGATAGTAGAAGTGGTACTGGAGCTGATATTCACAGATATAGGCAAGAAACAGGTGAAAATTCGAGATGGTCGGATGCAGTATTTTCCGGAATGCCGGGCTATCAGATTAATTTACATTATGATTCATCTGATACAATGTTGAAAATAAGGGGTTTGTTAGGCTTGGAATTTCCTGTTCCTGTTGGATATGTATTTGTTATGCTACTTGGTTTTTATATTATGCTTTTGATATTTGGCGCACGCACAGATGTTGCAATATTAGGCTCTATCGGATACGCTTTTTCTTCATATTTTTTCATAATAATAGGAGCGGGGCATATTTTTAAACTACTTACACTTGCATATATTCCGCCTACAATTGCCGGAATTGCACTTGCTTATAAAGGAAGATATTGGGCAGGAGGAATTATTACTGCTCTTTTCCTTACTTTACAAATTTTGTCGAACCACGTGCAAATGAGTTATTACTTTTTGTTTGTAATAGCTGCTTACGTTATTTATGAGTTTATTAAATGTCTTAAAAACAAAGAATTAACTAAATTTGTAAAAGCAAGTTCTATTTTATGTATTGCCGGTGCAATAGCTGTATGTATAAATATCTCTAATCTTTATCATACGTGGGAATACGGTAAAGAAACAATGCGAGGAAAATCGGAACTTACAACAGGTACAGAAAAACCGACCGACGGACTTGATAGAGATTATATGGTTAGATGGAGCTATGGAATTGGCGAAACATGGACGTTGCTTATTCCTAATGTAAAAGGCGGCGCAAGTGGTTATCTTGGAAACGATGCAAGTGCAATGGGAAAAGTTGACCCAATGTTTAGGCAAAACGTTGCTCAGCAAAATGCTTATTGGGGAAACCAACCGGGTACGTCAGGACCTGTTTATGCAGGCGCAATATTTGTTTTGTTTTTTGTGATGTCAATATTTCTTTTGCGAAGTAAAATTAAATGGGCAATGCTTGCTGTTTTTATAGTTACAATTGCGTTATCGTGGGGGCAAAATTTTATGTGGTTAACAAATCTTTTTGCTGATTATTTCCCTATGTATTCGAAATTTAGAGCTGTTTCTTCTATACTTGTTGTTGCCGAATTTATAATTCCTTTTATGGCAATATTGATGTTGATTGAAATAATAAAAACCCCTGAAATAATTATAAAAAACAAAAAGAAGACATATATATGTTTCGGTATTACAGGCGGTTTAGCTTTAATTTTTGCAATATTTCCGGGATTGTTTAGTTTTTTGAGTGATGCCGAAAGTGCAGCTTTTTATTCTCAGGCACAGCAAAATTCACAAGTTCTAAGTTTTATTGACGCGCTTGAAAACGCCAGAAAAGGTATTTTCCAAGCCGATGCACTTCGCACTGTAGCGTTTATTGCAGGAGGCGGTTTAATTTTGTATTTATTTATAAAACGAAAAATTAAAAGTCGGTTTTTTATTATACTTCTTACTGTTTTATGTCTTTTTGATATGTGGAGTGTTAACAAACGATATTTAAATAAATCGTCTTTTATTCCCAAACGGAATTTGGAAAACTATGCTTCCTTTTTTCCAAAAACAGCCGCCGATATTGAAATTTTGAAAGATACTGATATTAATTACAGAGTATTTAATACAACAACAGATGCTTTCAACGAAAGCGAAACATCATATTATCATAAATCTGTTGGAGGCTATCATGCTGCAAAACTTAGAAGATATCAGGACTTGATTGATTATTATCTTTCACGAGGAAAGGAAAAAGCAGAGGTGTTTAATATGTTGAATACTAAATATTTTATTGTAGCTAATTCAGAAAAAAAACCTATAGCCCGACTAAATAGAGATGCACTTGGAAATGCTTGGTTTGTTGATAGTTTAATATGGATAAATAATGCCAATGAAGAAATAACCACACTTGGTGAAATTAACACTGCAACCACAGCGGTTATAGATAAACGATTTGAAAATATTTTAGAGGACAAGAAAATTGAAAAAGACACGATGTCAAATATCTCATTAACAGAATATAATCTCAATGAACTTAAATATAAATCATCCTCTGCAAAAGATGGCTTTGTTGTTTTTTCCGAAATATATTATTCTCCCGGATGGAAAGCCACCATTGATGGTAAACTGGCAGATATTGTGAGAGTAAATTATGTTTTACGAGGATTGTATATTCCTGCAGGAGAGCATGAAATAGTATTTACTTTTCGACCAAGAACAGTTGGTTTAACCGAATCAATTGCTTTTGGTGGAATAATTATTTTGATGTTGTCAATAGTTGGATGTTTTGTAATGGTGTTGAAAAAAAAGGCTAACTTTGGAGAGAAAATTGAAAAAAAACAGATAAAACTCTCTTGTTTAAAAACAAAAAACAACTCAAAATGAAATTTATCAATAAATATTTAAGAAACATACAGCCATATAGTGTTGCATCCCATAAAATATGGGATATTCCATATAACGAGCAAAAAAATGTCTTGAAATTGGATTGGAATGAAGCAACTATTCCTCCATCGCCAAAAGTTAAAGAAAGATTGTTGAAATTGGTTGAAAATGAAAATATTTACAATCTTTATCCTTCGGTTTTAAATAAAGAATTATTGCAATCATTGTCGCAATATGTGGGGCTTTCGGAAGAAAATATCCAATGTTTTGCCAGTTCGGATATATTGCATGAATATATTGCAAAGGTTTATATGACTGTTGATACTAACGTACTTATATTAGGACCATCATACGATAATTTTAGGCTTGCCTGCCAAGCAAGTGGTGCTGAAATTTATTATTCTGCTTACAATGATGATTTTACATTTGATGCTAATAATTTTTACAATGATGTAGTGAAAATAAAACCAACTGTAATATATATTTGTAATCCGAATAACCCTACCGGTAATATACACAGTGTTAAATATATTGAATCTTTATTAAACGAATTTTCGGATACTCTTTTTATATTAGACGAAGCCTACTATGAATTTTCAGGAGTTACAGCTAAAAATTTGGTTTTGAATTATGACAATATTCTCGTATCCCGCACTATGTCAAAGGCTTTTGCATTAGCTAATTTTAGGATAGGCTATCTAATTGCTTCCGCAGAAAATATTAGATTAATTTCTAATGTCAGAAACGCTAAAAGCCTATCTACTTTTGCACAAGAAGCCGCAATAGCCGTGTTATCAGACTTAGATTATATGAAAAAGTATGTTGCTGAAGTAAATAAAGCAAAGTTATATTTTACAAAAGCTATGAAACGCCATAATAACATTACTTTATATAATGGTGAAGGCAATTTTGTTTTGATTAAAATGTCTTCTGAGGATGAAAAGAAAAGCATTTGTTCCTTTTTATCCGAACACAATATTTTTGTTAGGGAACTTTCACAAAGTATAAAATTAAAAAGTTGTTTCAGAATAACCATTGGTACTATTTCTCAAATGGAAAGAGTAGTATCGGTAATTGACGATTTCTTTAAATATGGAAAATAAATTAGCCTTTTTCGATTTTTGCGGAACTATCATAAAATTTCAAACAGCCGATAGATTTATTGATTTTTGTTCTAAAAATCTAAAATTTAACAATACTTTTGTCGGTTACATTCATAAAATCCTGAATAAATTAAGAATATTGTCTGTTTTAACAAAATTTTTTCCATTGTGTGCAATTAGTAAAAGATTAAAATTGTTGATTATTAGAGGTATTCCGTATGAAAAATTGGAAAAATTAGCAGAAAGATATTATATCGAAGAATTAAAACCGGCAATTATTTTATCTGTTGTATCAGAAATGACAAAAAAAAAGAAAAACGGATATAAAATATGGATAGTTTCAGGAGGATATGATATTTATATAAAGTATTTTATAGCAGATTTTCATTTGGATGGATTGATAGCTACACAAATAAGGTTTAATAAAAAAGGATATTGTTGTGGACGCATTGCCGGAATAGATTGTATGAACACAAATAAGGTTAAGATGATAGAAGAAAAAATTTCTAATATAAAAAAAAGTACTACATTTGCCTATTCTGATAGCATTTCGGATATTTCTTTATTGAAATGGGTAGAAAACGGAGTTGTGGTATCAAAAAATAAAAGCCAATTATGGGCAAAAAAAAATAATTTGGAGGAAATAGTATGGATATAATGGGATTAGTGAAAAAACAATTGCAAAAACGCGGCAAAATGGGCAGCTTTGTGCTGTCTTGTTTGCGGAATATTATTTATATATTCTTTTCAGATGCGTATATAACCAAAAGGAAATTTAAAAAATGTTTCGGTTATAAATTGAATTTGTCGAATCCTCAAACGCTAAATGAAAAAATTCAGTGGCTGAAATTATATGATAGAAAAGATTTTTACACCTTATGTGCTGATAAATATGCTGTTCGGTCTTTTCTAAAAACGCAGTTTGGAGATGAATATTTAATTCCTTTGATATACAGTACATCTAATTGGAAAGATATTAACCAGCAGAATATCACATCTTTTCCATGTATTATTAAGGCAAATCATACTTGTGGAACTAATGTTATAATAAAAGATAAAAATTCTGTTGATTGGCAACTGTTACAACAATCTTGTAAAAAATGGTTAAGAACAAATACTTATCTTCATACCCAAGAATGGCAGTATAAAAAAATTGACAGAAAAATAATTGTAGAAAAATTACTATTAACATCTCAAGGAAAAATACCCAACGATTATAAGTTGAATTTTATAAATGGAAAATTGGAATTTGTGTATGTTTCTGTTGACCGAGAAGGTGAAAACAAACGCAATGTTTATGATTCACAATGGAAACCTTTGTTTTTTTCGTGGGCAGGCGCAAATAAAAACCCAGATACAATTAGAGGCGAAGAAGTTCCTGAACCTTCAACATTTGAAAAAATGAAAGAAGTGGCAACAATTATTGCAAAGCAATTCAAATATGTGCGTGTCGATTTTTATGTTGTAGATGGGCGTTTGTATTTTGGCGAAATTACACTACACCACGGAGGCGGATTTAATCGTTTTTATCCGGAAGAATATGACTTAATCTATGGGAAACACTTAACGCTATAAATTTGTAATTTACAAAGACCTAACTATTGATGAACATATCTGTACTACATATATTAAAAAAAATTCCGCGATACAGCAGAGATATTTTTACAATATTTTATTATAAAATTATCAGTTTTTTTTACAAAAATAAAAATAACTTTCGAGATGCATGGTTAATATGCGAACGAGGAAACGAAGCAAAAGATAATGGATACGTATTTTTTAAGTATATGCGGACAGCTTACCCCGATAAAAAAGTTTATTATTTAATAGATTCAACACAAGAACAAGATTTTGAACGAATACAAAAATTAGGTAATATTATTGAATATAAAAGTTTTGAACACAAAATGGCTGTGCTTTATGCCTCTCATTTTATTTCTACGCACGTAGGATATATAATGCCATGGAGTTGTTTGCTTTATAAAAAAATTTTTGCATACAAAAAACATTTAT
>JAITOP010000045.1 GCA_031289895.1 Prevotellaceae bacterium | reverse complement strand
TGACTTACGACTTTTTTTATTACCTTTGTCCAAAATTCGAGATAAAAACAGATGAATAACATTCGTAATTTCTGCATTATAGCACATATCGACCACGGAAAAAGCACTCTTGCCGACCGATTGTTGCAGGCTACACACACATTGGCTGAGCGCGATTTTCAAGACCAAGTTCTTGATGATATGGATTTAGAGCGCGAAAAAGGCATTACCATAAAAAGCCACGCAATACAAATGGAATATGAAGCCGACGGCAAAAAATATATACTAAATCTTATCGACACTCCGGGACACGTAGATTTTTCGTACGAAGTGTCGCGGGCAATTGCTTCGTGCGAAGGTGCGCTGCTTGTTGTCGATTCTACTCAGGGCATTCAGGCGCAAACAATATCAAATCTTTATCTGGCGCTCGAAAACGATTTGGAAGTAATTCCCGTACTCAACAAAATTGATATGGCTGCCGCAATGATTGACGAAGTAAGCGACCAAATTGTTGATTTATTGGGATGTAAACGCGAAGATATTATTCTTGCCAGCGGACGAACAGGCGAAGGCGTACCTCAAATTTTTGATGCAATAATAAGCAAAATAAACCCACCGAAAGGCGATGCAAACGCACCTCTGCAAGCATTAATTTTCGACTCTATTTTCAATTCGTTTCGCGGAATAATTGCATATTTCAAAGTAAAAAACGGAACTATACGAAAAGGCGATAAAGTTAAATTTTTTGCAACAGAAAAAGAATATCAAGCCGACGAAGTGGGAGTTCTTAAAATGACACTGCAACCGCGTACCGAAATCTGCGCTGGCGATGTAGGCTATATAATTTCGGGAATAAAAACAGCAACCGAAGTAAAAGTGGGCGACACAATTACTCATGTCGATAAGCCGTGCGACAAACGAATTGACGGGTTTGAAGACGTTAAACCAATGCTGTTTGCAGGAGTTTATCCCGTATCAACCGACGAGTACGAAGAACTGCGCTCGTCGATGGAAAAACTGAAACTTAACGATGCCTCGCTAACGTTTGAACCCGAAGCGTCGATGGCTTTGGGATTTGGTTTTCGCTGCGGATTTTTGGGACTTTTGCATCTCGAAATAATTCAGGAAAGGCTTTATCGCGAATTTGATATGGATGTAATTACAACAGTGCCAAACGTATCGTTTGATGTTTATACAACCGGCGGCGACAAAACTGTTGTGCATAATCCTTCGGGATTGCCCGTTCCTACGCTTATCGACCGCATTGAAGAACCTTATATAATGGCGCAAATAATTACAAAAAGCGAATATCTCGGCGCTGTTGTAAAATTATGCCTCGACAGGCGCGGAATATTGAAAAATCAATCGTTTTTGACCACCGACCGCGTTGAACTTACATTTGATATGCCGCTTTCTGAAATTGTTTTTGATTTTTACGATAAACTTAAAAGCATTTCGCGCGGATACGCTTCGTTCGATTATTCGCTTACCGATTATCGTTTAGCCGATTTGGTAAAACTTGATATTTTGCTCAACGGCGAACAGGTTGATGCCCTTTCAAGCCTTTCGCATCGCAGCCATTCGTATGATTTTGGCAGAAAAATGTGCGAAAAACTCAAAGAACTTATTCCGCGTCAGCAATTTGATATTGCAATTCAGGCGGCTATAGGCGCAAAAATAATTGCACGTGAAACCGTAAAAGCCGTGCGCAAAGATGTTACAGCAAAATGTTACGGCGGAGATATTACCCGCAAACGCAAACTGCTTGAAAAACAAAAGAAAGGAAAAAAACGTATGCGACAAATAGGAAATGTAGAAGTTCCACAGGAAGCATTTTTAGCCGTTTTAAGAATGGAATAAAAACCAGATGATTTAAACGCAAACCATCTGTTTTATAACGATATTAAATCTGTTTTCAGAAATTATATCCTACCGAAAGCGACCAATTTGTAGTTTTTGAAGAAGAACTACTTATTTTGGATACACCTATATCTGCCAAGCCAAGGTCAAATCCTATACTTGCGTACAAATTACCCAATGTTGCGCCAACGCCGATTTGTGCGCCAAAATCAAAACGATTGAAACCTCTATCACCAAAAGATTTATAAGATGTACTTCCATATCCTTCGTCGTGTTTTATTTTTCCGCCAACACCATACGCTGCATACAATCCCGCAAAGGGACGAATAGTTGTGTTCGCACCTGTAATAAGATGATAATTAAGCAATACAGGAACTTGCAGATACATTAATTCTGCATTTGTAATAGAAGGAGCTTCAGGCAGACCCGGTTCGGTTGGGTATAAATTCTCCCAATTAATTTTTCGCTTATATCCTTTGTCGGTAAAATACAAGCCTGTTTCCAAATAAACAGGTGTTGCAAGCGAAAGTAAATGCTGATACGAAAAACCAACATTAAAACCAATTCGGGCATCATTATCTGCTTTAATATCTCCTGTTGACATTAAAACATTAGATAAATTTAATCCCACGCGAACACCAAAAATATCTTTTTTTAAATTCTGCGCCGTAGCCGTAGCGTAAACAACAGAAAGGCTAACGATAATAAGTAAAATTTTTTTCATAATTTTTTATTTTTAATATTTAATTGAAAGTATTCTGCAATAATTTCAGAAATTATATCCTATCGAAAAAGCCCAATTTCTATTTTTAGCATCTGTCTCGTTATCTGCTGATATATTTGCCAATCCAAGTTCGTATGTTACACAAAAGTAAAATTTGCTTACTGCTAATCCAGTACCTAATTTAAATCCAAAATCAAACGTATTGAACATTCCTTTGCTAAACGAATTTATACTTGTCTCGCCTGTTTTTTTTGATTTTCCTCCAATACCATGAGATAAATATAAACCGGCAAATGGTTTAATGGCTTGGTTATTGTCAAGTGCAGCAATATGATAATTCAATATCAAAGGAATTTTCAGATACATCAAGTCCAAATTTGAGGTAATGTGCGTGCGTTCATTTTTTATTTTGATTCCTTCGTCTGAAAAAAACAAACCTGTTTCAAAATAAACAGGAGTGCCGGTTGAAAGCAATCGTTGATAAGAAAATCCGAGATTAATCCCAAGTTTTGAATCGGGCGTTACTTTGCTATCTTGATATAACATTGTGGCAGTTGATAAATTAAATCCCACGCGAACACCAAAAATATCTTTTTTTAAATCCTGCGCCGTAGCCGTAGCGTAAACAACAGAAAGGCTAACGATAATAAGTAAAATTTTTTTCATAATTTTTTATTTTTAATTAACCGAACAATAAATTTTATGCACAAATGTAAATATTTTATATAGATATACAAAATATTTTAAAATAAAAAAGCTGCCAAAAATCGCCGGCAGCCTCATTTTTTAATTTTCTCAAATTTAGAATGAATAATAAAATCCAAAAGATGCCTGGTATCCACTGAAATCTAAGCCAAAACCTTTTCCAAGTTCAGAATTGCCTATGCCTTTTCCATCGTTATAACCAAGAAAACCAATGTGAGCAACAACGCTAAAACGCTCTGTTAAAGCAATTGCAACACCGGGTTTTAACCCGATTTCAAAACCATCAAAATCGGAAAGTCCAAAAGTAGCACCGCCATCAACAAATGCACTTACAATTCCTGATTTCAAGAATGTGTAACGAACATAAGGATTAATAATGAAACCCTCATAGCTTGATTTATAGTTACCATATTTTTCCGAAAAAGATTGATACCCGGCAGAAATGGCAACTGCAAATTTATCAGATACGTTGTATCCGATTTCGGGAGCGATGCCATAAGTTGTGGTTTTTAATCCGTCTTCTTTACCTGACCAAAAGCCAAGTTCTCCGCCTACAAACCATTTGTAGTCTTGTGCGGTAGCAGTTACTATACCAAGAAATGCAACAACTGCAATCATTAAAATTTTTCTCATACTTTTTTTAAAATTTTAGTTTGAACAATAAATTTATTTACTTATGCAAAAGTAAATATTTATTAAAACC
>JAITOP010000026.1 GCA_031289895.1 Prevotellaceae bacterium | reverse complement strand
TCTTTACAAAACAAAACCGAAAAAGCCATTGATGCTTTTGAAAAATGCGTAAAAGAATATGAATACGTAGAGTATTCTCACGCAAAAGCCGATACCGATTTGGATAATATCCGCAACGACGAACGTTTTATCGCGCTCATGGAAAGTATTCGCGAAAAAGGCGATTACATATATATTCTTCAACAAGCCGGCGGATATAAATCGGCAGATACTTCACGTTTGCCGCATTTTAAATATGAATCGGCATCAAATGGAAATTTAAAAGATGTGCGAAAATACTTTAACCTCGACTCTATTGCAGGACAGGGCGACGAAATTTCAAAAATTCTAAATCTTCTGGCTTGGGTGCATAATACAATTAGACACGACGGAAATAATCAAGCACTTTGCGAATTTGATGCCATCGATATTTACAATTATTATAAAGCCACAGGAAAAGGAGTAAACTGTCGGCACTTGGCGATTACGCTCAACGAATGTTATCTTGCAATGGGTATCAAATCGCGCTTTATTACCTGTCTGCCTATGGATGAAGACGACCAAGACTGTCATGTTATCAATAGCGTTTATTCCGAAACTCTAAAAAAATGGCTGTGGATAGACCCCACGAATAATGCTTATGTGAAAGATGAAAACGGAAATTTGTTGAGCATCGCAGAAGTGCGCCAACGCTTGATTGATAACCTTCCGCTTGTGCTAAACAGCGATGCAAACTGGAATAATCAAAACCCGCGCACAAAAGAAGAATATTTGGATTCGTATATGGCAAAAAATCTTTATTGGATACAATGCCCTGCCGTGAGTAAATTCAATGCCGAAAGCCGCTACCGCAACAATAAAGAAATTTATATTTCGATACACCCGCTGGGTTACGAGCATTCGCCTATAAACGGCGTTATTACTCACGACCCTGAATATTTTTGGCAAAACCCTTAAAAAATTAAGAATTAAGAATTTAAGAACCAAGAGGCAAGAGGCAAGAACCAAGAAGTTAAGAAGTTAAAAGAAGTTAGAGAAGTTATTTGTGAAATTTTTTATCCGTGAAAATTAGTGTTATTAGTGGCTTTTAATAATTTTAAACACAAGAAACAAGAAACAATAAGTTAAGAAGTTAGAAAAGTTATTTGTAAAAATTTATAGATATAACGACCAAATACCAACGACTAACGACTAACGACTAACGACCAAATACTAACGACCAATTACGGAATACGGAATACGGAATACGGATTACGGAATTACTGAATACAGGCAATTAATAAAATTTAACAAGCATATAGAACTTTATAAATAAAACAAATATACATTTGCATAAAAATAAAATAAATAATCAGGGATGTCAACAATAATAAAGCTGAAAAACATAAACAAAACCTACTACAACGGTGCGCCGTTGCACGTTCTGAAAGGAATTGATCTGGAAATTAACAGAGGCGAACTTGTTTCGATAATGGGTGCTTCGGGTTCGGGAAAATCAACGCTGCTCAATATTCTCGGTATTCTTGACAATTACGATACCGGCGAATATCATTTGAACAACGAACTGATAAAAAACCTAAGCGAAACGCAGGCAGCGCATTTTCGCAATAAATTAATAGGTTTTATTTTTCAGTCGTTCAATCTTATTTCGTTTAAAAATGCTATGGAAAATGTGGCTCTTCCGCTTTATTATCAGAAAGTAAGCCGAAAAGCAAGAAACAAAATTGCGTTGGAATATCTTGATAAATTAGGTTTGAAAGAGTGGGCGCATCACATGCCAAACGAACTTTCGGGCGGACAAAAACAACGTGTAGCCATTGCTCGCGCTCTGATTTCGAAACCGCAAATTATTCTTGCCGACGAACCCACAGGCGCACTCGACAGCAAAACTTCAGCTGAAGTGCTTGAAGTGCTTAAAAAAGTGAACGCTACAGGAATGACAATGATTATTGTTACTCACGAATCGGGAGTGGCAAATATGACAAATAAAATTATCAGATTAAAAGACGGAATTATTGAAAAAATCGAAGATAATTCCGAACATAATATTTCTGCTTTCGGAATACAAAATATCAAATAATGCTTACAGTTTATGCTTAGTCTTTTATACGAAATATTAACCACCATTCGCCGAAACAAAATGCGCACTTTCCTGACAGGATTTGCTGTAGCATGGGGAATTTTTATGCTTATAGTTTTGCTCGGCTCGGGCAATGGCTTGAAAAACGCTTTCAGCGAAAACTGGGGCGACCGGCTTATAAACGTTGTGCAAGTTTGGGGCGGACGCACAAATATTCCATACGCCGGATTTCAATCGGGACGCTGGATTGAACTTGATAATAAAGATATACAATTTACAGCAGCAGAATTTTCGGACGAAGTAAATTTTGCTATCGGAAATGTTCAGTTAGGCTCAAAAAATATTAGTTACGGAACAGAATATCTTGCATCGAATTTGCAGGGAGGAAGCCCGCAACGATTGATTGTTGCAGGATTGAAAATGGCGCAGGGACGATATATTAACGATTTGGATATTCGCGAAAAGCGCAAATCTATTGTGATTTCGCAGCGTGCAAAAGAAATTCTTTTCAAAAAAGACGATGCCATAGGAAAAAAAGTGAATGTTGCCGGCATAAATTACACTGTTGTAGGAGTTTATTATATCGACGACCGGCAAGATGCCACCGATTCGCATATTCCGCTATCAACAGCGCAGATTGTTTACAACAGAGGAATAAATGTTTCAAATTTATCATTTACACTAAGCGATAAAATAAACGATGAGCCATCGAATACCGATTTTATGAACCGCTACAAAAAACGTTTTGCGCGTCAGCATCAGATTTCGCCTGACGATGATAACGCAATATGGTATTCGAATCGTTTCGAAAGTTATCTGGAAATATCCAATGTAAACAGATTCATAAATATTGCAGTGTGGATAATCGGCATTTTCACTTTGCTTTCGGGAATTGTGGGAGTAAGCAATATTATGCTTATAACGGTTAGAGAACGCACACGCGAATTTGGTATCCGCAAAGCAATAGGCGCATCACCGCTGAGTATTCTCAAACTTGTGGTTTTAGAATCAATATTTATTACAACAATTTTCGGATATATAGGACTTATGTGCGGAGTAGGATTGACAGAACTTTTAGCAGGATTTTTTGCATCGGGCGGCGGCGAATCCCGAAGTATTTTTGTAAATCCTACGGTAGATATAAATGTTGCGATACAGGCAACTTTACTTTTGATAATTGCAGGCACGCTTGCAGGATTTTTTCCTGCGCTGAAAGCCGTAAAAATAAAAACAATAGAAGCTCTTAATAACAGATAAAAATATGTTTGATTTAGACCGTTGGAACGAAATATTTATAACCATAAGCCGCAATAAAGTGCGGAGCATACTTACCGCATTCGGCGTGTTTTGGGGAATTTTTATGCTTGTTGCTTTACTTGGCGGCGGCAATGGCTTGGAAAGATCAATATCAAAAAATTTCAGCGAACTTGCAACCAATTCATGTTTCTTGTGGAGCGGCAGAACAAGCGAGGCATACAAAGGATTTCGCAAAGGAAGACGTTGGCAGATAAACACACACGATATTGATGTTATAAAAGCAACTGTTAAA
The DNA here is from genome assembly GCA_031289895.1 of Prevotellaceae bacterium. Lineage (GTDB taxonomy): Bacteria > Bacteroidota > Bacteroidia > Bacteroidales > UBA932 > JAIRKV01. Next base: position 4,525 of record JAITOP010000026.1, on the reverse strand, counting down.
GGTCTTGATGAAATTTCGTCAATGTTAATGCCATGGTCGGCAGCGACTGATAATGTTGTTCGCGGCGAGAAAAAAGGAACATTTTCCGCTCAGGGCAATTATGCAAATTATGATAAAATTGACAAAAGCACAATGATGTTCGGGCGATATTTGAATGATATGGATATTCAGGAACATCGCAAAGTGTGTATGATAGGTTCGCGGGTTTACGAGGTGCTTTTCAATCGCGGCGAAGACCCGATAGGAAAAGATATTCGCGTTGACGGCGTTTATTACAAAGTTATAGGTGTCGGCGAAGGTGGTGATAATATGAGTTTTAACGGCGATAAACGGGAAATGATTATAATTCCGTTTACAACAATGCAAAAACTATACAATGTTGGCGACAGAGTTGATGCTTTTTTTGCAATGGCAAAGTCAGGAGTAGCGGTAAGCGAAGTACAGGAACAAATAGAAACTATACTGAAAACCAATCACAGCATTGCGCCCAACGACAAGCAAGCAATAAATTCGTTTAATCTTGAAGAAATATTTAAACAAATAGGATATTTATTTCTCGGCGTTAATGTTCTTGCGTGGATTGTTGGTTTCGGAACATTGTTTGCAGGAATTATCGGCGTAAGCAATATAATGATGGTAACAGTACGCGAACGCACACAGGAAATAGGAATACGCCGCGCACTCGGAGCCAAACCATCAACAATTATGACGCAAATTATGAGCGAAAGTTTTACAATCACAGCAATAGCGGGATTTTTGGGAATTTCGTTTGGCGTATTGGTTTTGCAAATGTTCGACCTTGCCATAAGCGACGATGGCGGAGCTACATCTGTATTCCAAATAAGTTTTTTCACCGCCATTGCCGCCGCGCTGATTATAATAATTTTAGGCACGCTTGCCGGACTTGGTCCCGCCTTCCGCGCCATGAAAATTAAACCTATTGAGGCGTTATCGGAAGAGTGATTAATGTGAAAATGTGATTAATGTGAGAATGTGAAAATGTGAGAATGTGATTAATGTGAAAATGTGAAAATGTGATTAATGTGAGAATGTGAAAATTGAAAATATAATAATACAATAAAATAATATGAATAATAATAATGAACTTTACAAACTTTATGAACTTTACAAACTTTATAACTTTATGAACTTTACAAACTTTATGAACTTTACAAACTTTATAACTTTATAACTTTACAAACTTTACAAACTTTATACTAATATAAATTAAAATAAAAAAAGATGAAAAAAGTAAAAAAGATTTTAAAATTTATCTTCATTGGATTACTTGTTTTTCTTGTCGGATGGACATTTTATTTCCTCTATACAAAATCGAAACCTAAAGAAGTTGTTTACGAAATTGTATCGCCAAAAAAACAATCAATTAAAAAAAGCACTATTATTACGGGAAAGATTTCGCCTCGGGACGAAATATTAATCAAGCCGCAAATATCAGGCATTGTTTCGGAAGTTTATAAAGAATCCGGACAAAAAGTAGCAGCAGGCGAGGTAATAGCAAAGGTGAAAGTTATTCCCGATGTAGGTTCGCTCAACAATGCAGAGTCGAATGTTCGCACAGCCGAAATAAATCTTACGCAGGCAACTCAGGAATTTGAGAGGCAAAAAAAATTATTCGAGAAAGGAATAATTACCCGCGAAGAATACGAAAAATCGGAAACAACGTTTAAAACATCCAAAGAAAATTACGAAACATCTCAGGATGCGCTGCAAATTATAAAAGAAGGAATTTCGGAGCGCACGGCTCAATACAGCAGCACGCTCATTCGTTCAACCATCAGCGGGCTTATACTTGATGTTCCCGTAAAAGCAGGAAATTCGGTGATACAGTCAAATACTTTCAACGACGGTACAACCATTGCATCTGTTGCTAATATGAACGATATGATTTTTATAGGAAATGTTGACGAAACCGAAGTGGGACGCATAAAAGAAGGAATGACAATGACACTTACAATAGGCGCATTGCAGGATGTAAAATTGGATGCAACGCTCGAATATATTTCACCCAAAGGCGTTGAATCAACAGGCGGCGCAAATCAGTTTGAAATAAAAGCGGCGGCAAAAATGCAAGCCGATATTTTTATTCGCGCAGGATACAGTGCTAATGCCGAAATCATTTTGGCAGCGGTTGACAGCGTGCTTTCTATTCCCGAAAATACCGTTGAATTTAGCAATGACTCGTCGTTTGTGCAGATTGTAAAATCGGAAAAACCGATTCAGGTTTTCGAAAAACGTTTTGTTGAACTCGGATTATCCGATGGCGTAAATATCGAAATAAAAAGCGGCATAACTGCCGATGATAAAATTCGCGGAACGGTTGTTACTCCAAACAAAAATAATTAAAATTTAATGTAAATAACCATACAAAAAAATGAAGACAAAAATATTAATTATACTGTTTATATTCATTTGTTCATCCGCAAACGCTCAGAAAATATGGACTTTGCAGGAATGTATCGTACACGCAAAAGAAAACAGTATTACGGTACGAATGCAATCACTTTCGCAACAAAATCAGGAAATAAAAGTAAGCACGGCAAAAAATCAGCGATTGCCCAATCTTACGGCAAATATAAATCAAACATTTTCGTTTGGACGCAGCGCATCGCCCGCCGATAATTCATATCAGAGTTTAAATACAGGTTCAACATCTTTGTCGGCATCAACAACAGTTCCGCTGTTTACAGGATTTCAAATTCCCAACGAAATTGCCGCCGCCAAACTTGATTTGCAGGCAACAATCGCCGATTTTGAAAAAGCAAAAGAAGACATAGAATTATCGGTAATATCGTCATATTTACAAATTTTATACAATAAAGAACTGCTCGAAATTGCAAAGAATCAACTCGTTTTAAGCCGTCAGCAATCAGAGCGAATAGAGGCGATGTACACCTTAGGAAAAACGTCTGAAGCGCAGGTGTATGAAGTGAAATCGCAAATTGCAAACGATGAACTTGCTATTGTTCAAGCCAAAAACGATTTGCAATTATCGGTTCTTGCGCTCACACAGTTGCTCGAACTGTCGTCGCCCGACGGTTTTGATGTTGAAACGCCAGATACGGATACCGATTTTCTGTTGCCCGCAAATCCCAATTATACTTATGCAAATGCACTGTCAACACGCGCAGCCATACGCGCCGACGAATATCGTTTGGCAAGCAGCGAAAAATCTGTGAAAGTAGCCCGAAGCGGATATTTTCCGCAACTATCGTTTGGCGCAGGCTACAGCAACAATTATTACAAAATAAACGGTTACAGCAACACTCCGTTTTCGCAGCAACTGCGCAACAACGAAAGTAAATATTTCGGTTTTTATCTGAACATTCCGATATTCAACCGATTTGCCACGCGCAATAACATCAGAACTGCAAAATTATCTGTGAAAAATCAGGAACTGCAACTCGAAAATACAAAGAAAACGCTTTATAAAGAAATTCAACAAGCCTATTACAACGCAACAGGAGCGCAAGAAAAATACAAATCGTCGGAAGTAGCTTTGGAATCGGCAAAAAAAGCATACGAATTTGCAAAAGAAAAATTTGAAAACGGACGTTCAACAACTTACGAATTTAACGAAGCCCGCAACAATCTGATGAAAACATCGGCAAATCTTTCGCAAGCAAAATACGATTATATTTTCCGCAAAAAAATACTGGATTTTTATAATGGACATAGGGAATAAGGAGAAAGTTTTTAAAGTTAATAAAGTTAGAAAGTTCTTAAAGTTAGAAAGGTTTTAAAGGCGGGAGATTTTTTGTTGTGCGGCTTTCAAATTATATAAAATAATTTAGAAATGAAGAGAAAAAACATTTTATTGTGGATAGCATTATTAGTCATTATTGACCAAGTCATAAAAATAATTATAAACACTTATTTTCTTGATATTCGATTTAATATAATACCTTCATTATTTGAATTTTATCCGAAATTTAACGATAAATACAGTTATATTTGCGTATTGTTTAGTCTGAATATCGGATTATTAGTTCATGTAATTGTGATTTCAGCAATTGGAATTACATTGTTGTTTATGTATAACTACCTCAAAAAGATATTAATAAACACAAAATTACTCGATTTTATGTTTGTTTTTTCAATGTCTGGCATAATATGTGCGCTTATCGGAATTGTAATCTGGACAAGAGGTACGCTCGATTACATTTACCTGAAACCTTTATTTATATTTGATTTAAAAGATTTATATCTGAATGTTTTTGGTTGTTTGTTTCTTGTGTTTTTTTATAAAAACAGAATGCAACTAAAAGCAGCAAAAGGCAGAGATTTAATTATTTATGTAAAAAATTATTTCGGGTTTTTGAGGAAATCTTAACAAAATAAATTATGCGATTAAATATTGATTTTCATTTTATAAATACACACAATTTTTATGCAGTTATTTTTTCGTGAATTTGGAAATGCTGGTGAAGATATTATTATTGCGCACGGGCTTTACGGCTGTTCGGACAATTGGGTGAGCGTTGCAAAAATTCTTGCGCAAACAAAT
>JAITOP010000012.1 GCA_031289895.1 Prevotellaceae bacterium | reverse complement strand
AAAAAGCCATTAATAATTTGACTATTAATATATTATAACACAAAACACTTGCATATATTTACAAGATTTTGTATTTTTGCGGAATAAAAACTTGCAAATTATGTTAGGAAAAAGCAAAGACCAAAATCAAAGAAATCTGTTCGCACCTTTGTTGAGCGACTATTCTATACTGTTTTCGTAAGCATAGAGGTAAGTTTTTTCCTGTTTTACGAAAAAGTCGCCAAAAGATGAAAAATAGTAGCTGATAAAATAAAAAAAACTTTGAATGACAAAAATATATTATAACTTTGTGATATGGTTTTAAAGCGAATTTTCAATAAAAACAAGATGATAAAATAAATAAAATAATGTAAAATTATTGTTTATGTCTAAACTTTTAAATTTAACAGATATTGAAATTGATAAATTGAAATTGCATGTCAATGAATATATTAATACTCCCGACAAATATATTATCGGCGAGGTAGAGATGAATTTGGAAATCTCCGTCTTGTGTCAGTATCTTAAAAAAAACGAATACCAATTTATAGACAATCATACATTTAATCTATTAATTAATCAAATTTTTGATATTGATATGTTAAAAAGCAAATGTTTAATTATCGAACATCCAAAATATTTTTACATTCGGATTGACAACAATGCCGAAAACTCAAAAACCGCAGCACAAGAAACAACAGCAACACACTTGCAAGCACTTGAAAATATTGTCTTTGTAAAAGATTATAATTTTATTACCGTTTCATTGCCATTAGGCAAACTTTTTGATAACAAAGACGATATGCTATTGCCGGTACAAAAAGAATTTTCAACGATTTTTCATCGAAATAAATATTTATTTAACGAAAGCAGAACAAGTTTAACATGGCTTTTGATAAACGACCATGAATTTTTAACAATACTGGTAAAAATATTCGGTTACGACAAAGAGCCGTTAATAAACAAGGCAATATTGGAAAATGAACTATAAATCAACATGATAATGATAAGCTATTAAATTTTATATTATATAAATTTATTACCGATAAAATAAAAAATATGAAACCACAAAACAATAAAGCAATCTATCGCGGTTATTTGCAATTTTCGCTGTATTTAGCCGTTTGTGTCTTGACGGGAGTTCTTATCTACGTTTTGTACACAAAAACAGGACGAGTAGAGGTCGAGCGCATAGTTGATAAAACCGGCGAATACGACAAAATCTATATCCGTCAGAATGAACTTGCAAACAGTATTGACTCGTTATATCTATTTGTAAGCATGTTCAATACCAAACTCAATGACGCTATGCTGATGAATACCGTCAGCAAACGAAAACAAGACATCATTGCCTCAATGGACAATATGAACAACCGCGATGTGCGAATGTACCGAAAATTGCTGAACGAAGTAAATACCTTTCTGGGCATAAAAGATTCTATTCGGGTGAAAACAATAGAAGAAGATATGGTCAAAAAAGACCTGCAACAGTGCATCAACGACAACAAGCAGATGAAACGAAAGATGACCATAGGCGGATTAACCATAGAAAAAAAATAAATATCATGGCACAAGAAAAAAATAATAAAAACACCCGCAACCAACGCGAACGTACCGCCGGATTTATTTACGTATCGTTGATGTTTATCGCGGCAACGCTTATCTGTTGCTTATGTCTGTCGTACTATTCGGGCAGCAACAAGGAAGTGTCGCGAAAAGAATTTGCCATTGCAAAAATGGAGCGTATCAGCCGTTTTCAGTCAATGCAAGATAAGCAAATGATTATTGTAGATTCGATTTTTAATAAAATTAGAATGTTTAATCCTTCGGTACAAGCAAGTTACGAAGAAAACGATATCAAGTATTACCTCAATAAAATCAAACGTCTGTACGAAGAAAACAGTTACGACAAACGTTACAAGATATTTTTTCAAGTATCTGATTTCTACAATATGTGGTTTGCCGACAGAAAAGAACTATGGAGTAAAAACCGAAATATCGAAGGCTTCAAAAAAAATCTGGAAGCCTGCGAAATAGGACTTCAAAAAAAGAAAGATGAATTAAAAAACACAAAATAAATATGAGTAAATTATTAAACCACCGCATTTATATTATAGTCGGAATACTTGGTATTTGCGTTGTTACGGCGTTTTTTGTACGCTCGTGTTTTTCGAGCCGCCAAATACACGCCACCGTTAGCCCTTTGGATGTAGAGCCTAAACATCCGATATTTTTTGCCGACAGCACCAAAAATGCCGAACAATGGCTTTGGGAATTTGGCAATGGCGATTCATCACCCTTGCCCAAAGGAGAATATGTATATGAGGAAGCCGGAAAATATCAGATTCGCCTGACAGTTGACGGCAAACTCGAAAAAAAGTTTATTGTCAATGTTCATTTGTCGCAAAATGATGCTGACAACGAACTGATAAAAATAGTAGCACCCGCAACCGGCATACAAGGCGAATATATTATTTTCAGAGGCGAAGGCTCATCAAAAGAATGGCGCTGGGAGTTTGGCGAAACAGGAGCTATTGATGCCCGCGAAAAAACCGCCATATATCAATATTCCGAACCCGGAACTTACGAAGTGCAACTGTCAACAGAAGAAACAAAATATCCTGTACGGCATACTATCAATATCACGCCCGAATATTCCGACGGCGACACATTGGATATAGAAAGCATAATAGGCAACGATATTCGCGAAAAATTACAGGCAATTGTTGACCAAAAACCATTCAAAACCAATTATGATTACGTTTTGAATACCTATCTGTGCCGAGACCCTAATACATTGGTTCTTATAAATAATACCAAGAAAAACGATTTTTATTCGTATTGCATGGGCTTAAGAATTATAGGACGCAAACGCACTGTTATTGAAAAGGTATTGGTTGATATTAATGCCAACATAGATTGTATTGTAAAATTAATTGTTATACAAATAGATACAGAATAAAATTATGAATTAAATTATTAACTAAAAAAATAAAGATTATGTTTTCACACAAAACGTTTATGAAACTCGGCGACTTTACTGGCACTGATTTTCTGTCGCTTATTAAAAGCGGCTACGAACTGGCTAACTTTGAGTTATCATTCCAACAAGGAGTTGACAGCAACGGAAAAGCATCAACTAATGTATATGGCGGCGCAATGTCGATGACATTGCCAATGCTACCGCCGAATGTAATTATTGAATGGGCGCTGGATTCGCGCAAATACAAAAACGGGGTAATTGTAATTCTCGACGAACACGATGTACCTATGGAAAAATTTATGTTTGAAAATGCAGCCTGTGTCAATCTTGGCATAGATTACACTCAAAAAGGCGAGTCGTATATAACAACTTCGTTAACTATTCAGGTTGAACGGCTTATATTTGATAATGGTATGGATTTTGATAATTTTTGGGTAAAATAAATTAAAAAACAAAAAATTATGGCAACAAATTTATCGGGATTGTCGAATATGTTTGAACAGA
>JAITOP010000003.1 GCA_031289895.1 Prevotellaceae bacterium | reverse complement strand
CAGATACGTATTTACGTATCATTTAAATTTAAAAAACATGAAACATGAAAAATATTCCGTTACTGATTTTTGAAAATGCTATCGGCAATCAATCAGTGAAAATAAATGGAAAATGGTATACGGCAGAAACAACTAAATCGATTGTCGAACTCCTCTAAAAAATCAAAAAAATACCTGTTACGTAAAATTAGGTTAAGGATTAATTGGCAATTTACAACAAAGGATGCTCGCGTAAAATTAAGACGGTTGTATCCGACATTTGATAGTTAACTTAACAATAGATGAAAAACAATACAAAACAGGAATAAAAACAAGTAAAAAAGATTTGAAAAATTGCAACATAACAAGAAATGATTTTCATGGGGATTGGAACTATATTATTGCGCCTAATTGATATGTTAATTTATTGATGACTCCTTAGCATAAATTTTTATTTTGGAAATGTTTACTGAACAGTTTTTAATTGCGTATTCCGAAAAAATTACGGTTTTATTTTTTCCGGTTCGTGTTTATATTTGAAAACGGTATAAACAGCGTAAAAAAACGTACGACATTTGCCGTACGTTTTTTTAAATTAATATCTTTCTGAAAATTTACCTTAATGTTGGATACGACACGCCTTCCTGAATTTGCCAAACACTATTAAAATCCCAACCCGAATATGTTGCTTGTTGCTTCATTTGCGCTGTTGTTGATGCGCCTGTGGTATTAGATGGCGGTATGCTGTAATCTACTTCTGCCTTTTCTTTATCAAAGTAAGAATTTTTGATAATACCGGCATATCCTGAAAGTCCCCCACCTCCTCCTGTAATTTTACCTGCATAATATGAATTTGTAATTATTCCATCAAATTCTTTAAATCCCACAATGCCTCCTGCGTAACCAACAGTACTAGAATTGATAGTTACATTGCTTGTAGAGTAGGAATCTATAACTTCACCAGAATAATAAGAGCTGCGACCTACAATACCTCCTACTCCGACAGTTCCCTCAACATTACCGGTGGAATAACACCTTGAAATATTTCCGCTGTTACCACTACTTCCAACAATTCCTCCTGTGTAATTTATTCCTGTAATATTTCCTGTAACAGAACAATTCTCAATATTAGAATATCCTATGCTTCCAACAAGACCTCCGGTGTAGTCTCCTCCGATAATTCCCTTGGAAGATAGTTGCACATTCAGAGAGGTAATATAGGTAATATGAGGATACCCAGAAACAGAAGCAAAGAGTCCAACACCTGTTGTACTTGGACGGTTTATCCATAATCCGGAAATAGTATAGCCACCACCGTCAAATCTATTGTCTTTCAGATTTATAGGATTCCAACCTTCACTGCTATTTGCCAAATGCGATGTAAGGTCTATATTGTTTTCCAATCTGAAATAAGTATTACTAACATTTTGTATAGATTTAAGTTGTTCGATTGTTTTAATAAGACAAGGATCATTCTGAGTTCCCGTTCCTCCAGCAAACAATCCTTTCTGGGATATTCCTATTTCTTTTGAAGTAATAGTTCCTGCGTTTATGGTAACTTTTCCTGTTATTTCCCCAATGTTATTTGCTTTAGGAGTATATATTCTAAAAGATTTAGTGTCAATATTAGAAATAGCGAATATTGTTGTCGGTGCTACCGTAACAGTATATGGAATAGCATCTGCAAGAGTAACAATCATTTCACTGTTCGCCGTTTGTCCCAAAGATGAGTCTGTCCAAGTTGCCGATATAGACTTGATGCTTGGCGGAATAAACGGATAAACATATTTCACATACGCACCAATAATGCCATTAGTGCCTGCTGCAAGAATATAGTCGTCAACATAAAAAGCAATGTATTCAACTCCATTGGTCAAAACTCTCTTGCCTACATATCCGCGACCGGGTCGTACTCCTACTTGGTCGGCATAACCTGATTCGGGAATAGTTGTAATATTACCTACGCCTTTCATTTCGCCCATAGATGCAAACTTCCAAGAAGAATTACTATAGAAATTATCGGCTTGGTTTATTCCTATGCCAACAAAAGAGTTTCCTCCATTGCTTGCATTACGTACATCCAACTCAACAGTTCCTGCGGGGTCGGGAACTTTTTGGTTGGGGTCAGATGGATTAACGTCGTCTTTACCGCACGACGTGGCAAATGCTGTTATTACAAACATCATTGCCAAAAATTTAATTTTTTTGTTCATACTGTTTTTTGTTTTTTTGCTGCCTCTGCCCTCTAAAGCAATTTGTTTTATATTTAAAAATAAAAAACGTGGGACAATATCTTTCACTTACGATTGAGGTCTTAGACTACCTACACAACAGTTAACAGAACAAAGCCCACGATTTCTCGTGAGCATTATGCTTCATTCACGTTGTGTTTTGAAATGTCTAAGTTTCAATCATAAGAATTAAAGCTAACGCTTTTTATGTTAAAATGCCGCCACATATTGTGTGCAGCATGTAATTTTTATATTTTTACTTTATGTCATAATTTTAAAATTTTTTGTTATTAATGGTGCAAATATATAAAACAATTATGAATTATAATTTAATAATTATGTTTTTTATTCTTTTGTTTATAAAATATATTTTCCTCTGTTAATTGTTTATTTGCTGAATAATTGAATTAAAAAATCTTTATTAAATTATAAACCTGAAACTTTATTAGGTTCGTGTTTATATTTGAAAATAAATGCAAAAGCAATTCCAATAACAAGAGCGTAGGCTGCAAATATAAACCATGCCGACGACCAGCTTGGCGTTGCGGATTTATTTACAAAATTATTTACTATTGCGCCGGCAGCATAAGAGCCAACAATTGCACCAATGCCGTTTGTCATCAGCATAAATAATCCTTGTGCGCTTGCTCGTATTTTGGGGCTGGTAGTTTGTTCTACATACAGCGAACCTGAAATATTGAAGAAATCAAATGCCATGCCGTAAACAATCATCGAAAGAATAAGCAGTGGCAAGCCTTCGCCCGGATTTCCAACACCAAACAGTGCGAAACGCAAAAACCATGCAAACATGCTCATCATCATAACTTTTTTTATTCCAAATCGCTTTAAGAAAAACGGAATTGTGAGAATAAACAATGTTTCGGAAATTTGCGAAACAGAAAGCAAAATAACAGAATGTTCAACGCCAAACGAATGTGCATATTCGGGAACAGACGCAAAACTGCTGAGAAATAAATCGCCAAAGCCGTTGGTGATTTGCAATGCCGCGCCCAGCAACATCGAAAAAATGAAGAATACAATCATTTTTCGTTGTTTAAACAAGGCGAATGCCCGCAATCCCAAAACATCAATCAGCGATTTACTTTCGGGATTTTTGTTGACATCGCATTTAGGCAACATAAACGAATATATTCCCAAAACCAATGCCGCAACAGCCGATACGTACAGTTGAAATTCGGAATTTTTGAAACCTGTAAGGTCAACCGTCCACATTGCACATATAAATCCAATAGTTCCCCACACGCGAATTGGCGGAAAATCTTTCACAACATCCATTTTTGCTTTTGCAAGCGCATTGTACGCCACCGTGTAACTCAATGCCAGCGTGGGCATATAAACCATAACGCTTGCCAGCATTAGCACGTAGAGCGGAACGTAAGAAGTTTGAAAAGATGCGGCAATAAGCAATATTGCTCCTAATAAATGACAAATGCCGTACAGTTTTTGCGCAGGAATCCAGCGGTCGGCAATGATACCAAGCAATGCAGGCATAAATAAAGATGCAATTCCCATTGTTGCAAAAAAACTGCCTATTTGTACGCCATCAAAATGTAAAGTGTTGCCAACGTAGCTGCCAAACGAAATTAGCCATGCTCCCCAAATAAAAAACTGGAGAAAATTCATTACGATAAGTCGAAGTTTTAAACTCATAAAATTTTTTTTAGTGTTTATGTTTGCACAAAATTAAAAAAATATTTGGAATAGAACATAAAGTTTTTAAAGTTAGAAAGTTTTTAAAGTTTTTAAAGTTCATAAAGTTTTTAAAGTTTTTAAAGTTAGAAAGTTCATAAAGACTTGTCAAATCAACAAATAATCAAATCAACAAATAATCAAATCAACAAATAATCAAATCAACAAATAGTCAAATCAACAAATCAACAAATAGTCAAATCAACAAATCAACAAATCAACAATAAAAAATAGACTTACATCTTACAACTTATGACTTATGACTTACGACTTATGACTTCCGCCTATTCAAAATCTTCGTATAAAAGATATTTTTTTCGCATAGTTTTGTATTCGGCAAGTTCGTTTTTCCATGAGGCTTTGATTTCTTCTTCGCTGAAACCGGCTTTTATTTGTTCCTGCAAAATGCCGTTTCCCGCAAGTTTATTGAAAAAATCGGAGCGGGCAAAAAAGTTGAAACCTTCTATTTGTTGCGATTTTTTATAAAAGTCGATAATATATTTTAAAGTAAATTTTGATGTTTCGGGATTTTCGTTTTTCAAATCAACGCCATAACATTGTTGCCCTTTGTTTTCAACGTGCGAAGCCATTCCGGGACGCGATTCGGGAGTAAACGTGTAATCGCCGAAAACCTGATTCGGATAACCTATTTGCTGAAACGGAAAATCAGTTCCGCGACCAACATTTATATCCGTACCTTCAAACAAACAAAGCGATGTATATAATCGTACCGAAAGATAATTTGGCAAACTCGGCGATGGCACAACCGGCAAGCGATACAGCGTTTTGTGCGTATAATTTTTCACGGGAATAATCGTTAGTTTGCATTGTTTGCCTTCGTCGAGCCAGCCTTCGCCGTTTATCATTTGTGCAAGTTCGCCGATGGTAAGTCCGTGAATCATTGCTATTTTGTGATAGCTGACGCCCGATTTAAATTCGTCGCTTTTGCGCACAGGTCCGTCAACTTGGTCGCCGTTGGGATTTGGACGGTCGAGGACTATTAATTCCACATCCGCATTTGCGCAAAGTTGCATAACTCTGTGTAATGATGTGATATATGTATAAAATCTTGCTCCTACATCCTGCAAATCAAAAATCATAATATCAACCGATGCAACAATGGAATCGGCTTTTTCGTTTTTGCCGTAAAGCGAATGTAGCGCTAATCCTGTTTTGGCATCAACATCATTTGAAACTTTTTCGCCGCGTTCGATATCGCCGCGAAATCCGTGTTCGGGAGCAAAAGCAAATTTCAAATTAACATTATTTTCGAGCAAAACATCCACCAAATGTTTTTCGCCAACAACAGTTGTTTGGTTTCCCAT